>JAATGX010000014.1 GCA_015688915.1 Desulfuromonadales bacterium | reverse complement strand
GAGGAGCGCCCTGGCAGCGTAACGCGGGCCAAGGCGCAGAACCGTGCGAACAGCCTCCTTCAATCCCCCCGGCACATTCGCAACCAAATAGTCAAGGGCGCCTGCCTGGTCGGGCGAATGACTCAACAGATCCAGTTCATGGGCAATGTCCTGATACCGCCTGCGCTTGTCCTGGACAATACCCCACGCCATCAACCGGAATACGGGCTGAATGCCGTCGGTCTCCGGGACTCCCGCCTGCCGGAGCTTCAGGGCGGCTGCCTGGTTTATGGGCAGCAATGCCTGCCGTTGCGGTTCCGCCACGTCAGCCATCAGATGAACCCCGGCGTGGACGAGCAGTCGGGCAGGGACGGCAGGCCGGGTGCGTTTCGTGTGCGCAACGCGGGACGGCAGCTCATGGCCAGCGGAATCGCCACGCGCTGTTTTGCCAGCGCCTCCGCCACCGAGAAGCCGTCACTGATAAAGGCATCGTTTTCGCTGAACCGGGTCATGGCGAAAAACTTTCCCGCCCCCTGCCGGTAGATGTCGATCCGGCAATTCCGCCCATTTACCGATATTTCTTCCTCATGAACCAGAAGCGCATGTTCCATGGCGTTGCTCCCCGCTGTCCCGATTCTCAGGCAGCCCGCACGTGGCAGCCCGAAGTGCGATACAGATTGACCAGTTCCCGGTCCGATAATGGCCGTTTTACTTTCTGAGCCCTTTGCCTGACCAGTTCCAGGAGGCAATCGGCCTCCTGCCGGTTCACGCCGATTCCCATTGCCTTGAAACGCTCGACAAGGCCGCTGGTGCCGGAGTGTTTGCCGACGATGAACTGGCGGGAGAGACCGACTTCGGCGGGGTCAAACCCCTCGTAGTTCTTCGGGTCCTTGATCACTCCGTCCGCGTGCAGCCCCGACTCGACCGCGAAGACGCGCTCGCCGACCACGGCTTTCCAGGCGGGCAGCTCCCTGCGGGATGCCTTGGCGACAAAAAGGGACAATTCCCGGAACCGGTGGGTGGCCACGCCGGTTTCAATGCCGCAGGCGTGCTTGAGCCCCATGACGACCTCTTCAAGGGCGGCGTTGCCGGCCCGTTCCCCGAGGCCGTTGACGGTAGTGTTGACGAAACAGGCCCCGGCCCGGACGCCGGCGATGGCATTGGCGGTGGCCATGCCGAGGTCGTTGTGGGTATGCACCTCGATGGGTACCTCCGGTACGCTGCGGCGCAGATGGGAAATCCGTTCATAGGTGGTGAACGGGTCCAGGATCCCCAGGGTGTCGCAGAAGCGGAAACGGTCGCCCCCCAATGACCGGGTGATCTCCATCAGCTCCACGACAAAGGCGAGGTCGGCCCGGCTGGCGTCCTCGCCGCCGACCGAGACGTACAGTCCCTGGTCCTTGGCGAACCCCAGGGCGGTTTTAAGCTGTTCCCTGACCCAGTTCCGGTCCTTGTTGAGTTTGTTGGTTATCATCCGGTCGGAAACCGACAGGGATATGTCCACCGCCGAAATCCCGCACTCGACGCTTGCCCGGATGTCGGGCACCAGGGCCCGGTTCCAGGTGATCAGCCGGGCAGCGAGCCCCAGGTCCACCAGCGCCTTGATACTTTCTTTTTCTTCCTTTCCCATGGCCGGGATGCCGCACTCGATCTCGCGCACCCCTATGGTGTCCAGCATCCGGGCGATGGCGATCTTTTCTCCGCGGCTGAAGACCACGCCCGCGGTCTGCTCACCGTCGCGCAGGGTGGTGTCGTCGATGGTTATGGTGTCTGGTGCGTCATGGAGGTGCGTCATGGGTGTTCTCCCTTGCCGAAGCCCCCGCTGTCGGGGGGGCGCGGCTTCACGATGTGATGAGCATTGACCGTGCCAATCATCGCGGGGAAGGGTTGCAGAGCCGTAAGTTGCCGTTAATGATATGTTTGTCAGTCATGATTTCGTGCGGCCATGCCGGACAACTGTTCCTGCAGGTACGAATCACGTTCTTTGCTACGCATCCGTACGAAGAGGGGCCGGCCTGAACGGTGCGATGATGGCCGTTTTGGCGGCATCATCACCCCCTTGTCAAAAAATGTATCGTGATGATAGCGGGTTGAGAGCTCCCTTCACCATTTCCGGCACCGGGTGCCAGACGGTGGCATGCTCTCTGCTATCCCGATGAAGGCGCGTCACCGGAAAACCGGTGCGACAAGCGCCAATTACGGACTCCGGGTCGGGAAAGAGGTACTTCATGGACGCTGTATCCAGCAAGGAATCGGGAAACAACGGGCTCACCCCGGCGAACCACCCCTGCTTCAACGATGACGCCCGCCATACCTACGCCAGGGTTCACCTGCCGGTGGCGCCTCGGTGCAACATGCAGTGCAACTACTGCGACCGCAACTTCAGTTGCGTCAACGAAAGCAGGCCCGGCGTCGCCTGCACGCTCCTGTCGCCCCGACAGGCCCTGGATTACGTGAGGCGCCTCATGGACGCGACGCCGAACCTGAGCGTCGTGGGCATAGCCGGTCCGGGGGACCCGTTCGCCAACCCGGAAGAGACCATGGAGACCCTGCGGCTGGTACGCGACGCATTTCCCGGTCTCCTGCTCTGCGTGGCCACCAACGGCCTCGACCTGTTGCCCTATGTTGCCGAGTTGGCCGGGTTGCATGTGTCCCATGTCACCCTGACGGTCAATGCCGTTGACCCGGCGGTCAGCTCCGGGATCTATGCCTGGATGCGCCACGCCAACCGCCGGTACACCGGAACCGCGGCGGCGGAACTGCTGTGGGAGAATCAGCGCCACGCCATCCGGGCGCTGAAAGAGCATGGCGTTCTGGTGAAGATAAATACCATCCTGATTCCGGGCGTGAATGACCAACACATTCCGGATGTGGCCAGAACCGTTACGGAACTTGGAACGGATATTCTCAACATCATGCCGCTGTATCCGACCAACGGCACGGTGTTCGGTTCTCTGGAGGAGCCGTCGGCGGCGCTTGTCGGGCAGGCCCGGCGCCAGGCGGAACAGTTTCTTCCCCAGATGAGCCACTGCTCCCGCTGCCGGGCCGATGCGGCCGGCCTGCTCGGGACCGCGCCAACCCCGGAGCAGTTTGCCCTGCTCCGCTCCGTTGCCCAAACCGGAGCCGGAACAGCGGAGCCCGCCGGGTGCGCCGCACAAAAATGCGGTTCAGGGGTCTGCGGTGACGAAGCGGGCGAGGCAGCGGCTGCCTGAATTAGTTCAGCCCCCGCAATTTTCTTGGCAGTCGTTATGCATAATGATATATAACGAAACGGGAGTACCCATGGAAACAGTGGCGTTTATCGGCGCTGACGGCAATACCTACCTTCGGCGCTTCAAAAAAAACAAGGCGAGTGTGCCCAATAATAAGGCAGATGATGCCGAGGGCTTCAGCCTGCTCCGCATGTGTCTGCAATGCCCCAGGCAAGAACAGTGCAAGCTTTAGGAAGAAGTGGGAGTCTACCATGCCGGCAACCAGGGAAATAGATTCGACAGCCGAAAAGGCCAACCTGAAGGTCGTTTTCAGTAATGATAGCGACAAGGCCAATGTCATGCGCCTTAACCTGGCGACGGTGGGGAAGTGCCGCAACCGCGAGTGCCGGGCCAAGGTGTTTCCGCTGCTGTACCAGATGAGCCGGGTCATCGCCGAAAGCGCCGACCTTTCCCATACCCTTGCTATCCTGCACCAGATCATGGAGCAGGAGATGAACATCATCTGCGGCATGATCACGCTCTATCACCAGAAATCCGGCAGGATCCTGGTCCACGAGAGCTTCGGCCTGACCGAGGACGAAGCGTCGCGGGGGGTGTATGCCCTGGGCGAGGGGATTACGGGAAAGGTGGTGGAAACCGGCAAGGCCATAATGCTGCCGCGCATCAGCGAGGAGCCTGCGTTTCTCCATCGCACCCGCAGTCTCAAATACGGCCTTGATCAGGAACTCTCGTTTGTCTGCGTGCCGATCAGGCGCGGCCGCAAGGTGCTCGGCACGATCAGCGCGGAGCGGATCTACGACAGCGTCAGGCTCCTGGAGCAGGACGTGGAACTGCTGTCTACCTTTGCCGGCATGATCGCCCCGGCCGTCGAGCTTTACCTGATGGAGCATATCGACAAGGCGTATCTGGAAAAGGAGAACCGGCGGCTCAGCGAGGCCCTGAAGCAGAAGTTCAGGCCCGCCAACATCATCGGCAGCTCCAAGGCCATGCTGGAGGTGTACGAACTGGTGCGCAAGATCACCAACACCAGGACAACGGTCCTGATCCTGGGGGAAAGCGGGGTCGGCAAGGAGTTGGTGGCCGGCGCCATTCACTATAACGGCGCGCTGGCCGACGGCCCGTTCGTGAAGTTCAACTGCGCCGCCCTGCCGGAAAACATCATCGAAAGCGAGCTGTTCGGCCATGAGAAAGGTTCGTTCACCGGCGCCATCGCACAGCGCACCGGGCGTTTCGAGGACGCGGACGGCGGGTCCATCTTCCTGGACGAAGTGGGAGAGCTTTCCCTGGCCATGCAGGCCAAGCTGCTGCGGGTGCTGCAGGAAAAGACCTTCGAACGGGTGGGCGGCAACCGCCCCATCAAGGTGGAGATCCGCATCATCGCGGCCACCAACCGGGATCTGGCCGACATGGTGGCCAAGGGGCTGTTCCGGGAAGACCTGTATTATCGCCTCAATGTGTTTCCGATCACCATCCCGCCCTTGCGCGACCGGGGCAGCGACATCATTACGCTGGCCGACCATTTTGTCACCCGTTTCGCCACGGAGGCGGGCAAGCAGGTCACACGCATCTCCACGCCTGCCCTGAACATGCTGATGAACTACCACTGGCCCGGCAATGTCCGGGAACTGGAGAACGTCATCGAGCGGGCGATCATCCTGTGCGAGGACGAGGTGGTGCATGGCCACAACCTGCCGCCGTCGCTCCAGACGTCGGTTCTGGCCGATTCCATCCACAAGGGTGGTTTGGAGGCGAAAGTCGCCTCGATCGAATACGAGATGCTCGTGGAAGCGCTGAAAACCCATCGCGGCAATATGACCGAAGCGGCCCGCGAACTCGGCCTGACCCGGAGAACCATGGGGCTGCGCATGGCCAAATTCAATCTTGAGTACAAGCAATTCAGATAAGATCAGAAAAGATAAAGATCAGGAGGGATTGACGGCTGAAATACGGCTCATTCAATTATTGCAACCTGCCGCCCTGGGTCATCGCCTCGCACCATTTCAACGATAATCCCCAGCCGTTGGAGGTCCAGGGGGTCAAAGAGGCCAACCGCTTCCTGTTCGACAAGCTGGGATCGCTGCCGACCCAGCAGGAGCGGGCGGCGCTTTTTCTCGACTTCATGTCGGTGAAATTCCAACTGCACAACTGGCAGGAACAGTCCACCGACCTTGCCAGAAACAGCATCAAAAATAACTACCTCCATTTCCTGCGGTGCTGGATGATCGACTCCAACTCCCTTTCGGGCGCGGCGCTCAAGCGTTGGGTCGAAAGCCGCATGGGCATCACCCCCACGTTTCACAAGGAACCGATCAGGGATATCAACAGCGAGGCGTATTTCAACTACTCCGTCGATGTCATGAAAGGGAGCGCCTGCACCAGCGCCATCCAATCCCAATTGGATATCCTGTACGAATACGGCCAGTTCGAACTGCCCCGGAAATACCCGGACGTGAATGCCATCCCCCTGTTTCGCGGCACCCACGATGCTAAGGAATATGAAGTCATGGAGGATCTGGGCAACCGGGAGCAGATCGTGCGGCTCAACAACCTGGTCTCCTTCACCTCCGAGGAGGAGCGGGCCTGGGAGTTCGGCCGCACGGTCTGGCGGACGTCCGTGCCGTTGGCCAAGATCTTTTTCTACAATGACCTGCTTCCGGGCAGCATCCTGAAGGGGGAGAGCGAATACATGATCATCGGTGGCGAGTACCGCGTCCGGCGGCTCAGGTAGCGATCACCCCAGAATACCGAGACTATGCCCCTCACCCTTCCGTACAAAATCCCTTCCGTTACCCCGCTTGATCATGGTATACAAAGGCAATTCTGACCATCCCGCAACTTCGTGGCAAACTGAGATAGCCTTGTTATAAAGGCTTTGAAGGAGTCGGCAATGAGCAAGGCAGCGACGATTGCAGAGATCGAACATAAGATAGAGGCGCTTCAGCCCACGGATCAACTGAAACTTCTAGAGAGGATGGTCAGGCATCTCAAGCATGCACTTACAGGCCAACCTTCGGCAAAACGGTGCAAAACGACAATTGCGGAAAACACCTTGACCCTGCGGGGAGCATTGAAGCAGCATGCCGCCCCTGAACTTCGGAAACATGAGTCTGTAGCATTTACCCAGGCAATAAAGGAAAAACATGCGCTTCGTTGATGCCAATGTAATCCTGCGTTATCTGCTGGATGATGACCCGCAATATGCCGACAAGGCGGCCAAAATTATCGAACAGGGGACGGTGCATATTCCTTTCGAAGTCATGGCAGAAGTTGTCTACGTGATACAGGTATACACCCGAGTCAGTCACCTTCCAGTTTGTTCACAATTCTATCGGCTTCCTTCAAGACCCTCAGTTCGACGTAATCATATCGCGATGGCGAATGGTGGTTGCCGATGATCTCGCACACCTTCGCCGTCTTGTCACGGGCGAAGCCGATGCGTTCCATCAGTTCCCCGGCAACGGGAGGTCCGTACTCCTCCTGGGTCTTGCCATTGTTATAGCCGAGCATTTCCTCCGATGGTTTAATGCCGACATCGTGCAACAGCGCGGCAGCGATCAGTACGTCGTAATCGCACCCTTCAACGCTCTCCATGATATTCTCGGCATGTTTCATGACCTCCAGCGCATGCGTAATCCTGCGGAAGTCGTTGCCGAAGTGGCCCACCAGCAGTTTCGTTATTTTCCCTTTCACGTAATCCATGCAGCCCTCCCGTGACGGAACTGATCTTTATCAGACTGTCGGCATGATACCACATGGCGGGAAAAAGACTCTGACGGATGTCAAAAATTTTATCTTGATGTGATATCAGTATATGATATCATTACAACATGAACAGCAGACATAGCAAAACCCTCGAAGCCATATTCGGCAATCCTGTGCAGGGAAACATGGAATGGTCCCGCATAGAGGCGCTGCTTATTGCCGTGGGATGCACTGTTGTCGAGGGTTCCGGATCATCGGTGACTTTTGAAAAGGATGGCAAAAGGGCTTACTTCCACCGCCCACATCCGGGTAAAGAGGCATTGAGATACAGAGTGACGGACGCCAGACACTTTCTTGAATCTATCGGGGTGAAGCCATGAACGCGATGAGTTACAAAGGATATGCGGCCCGTGTCGAATATGATGCGCACGACCGGATATTTGTCGGGCATCTTGCCGGAATACGGGACATTGTGGGTTTTCACGGGTCATCCGTGGAAGAGTTGGAAAAGGCGTTTCAGGAGGCGGTTGACGATTACCTCGCGGCTTGCGTCAAACTTGGACAGCATCCCAACAAACCAGCCTCCGGCAAGATGCTGCTGCGGGTATCCCCTGAAGTTCATTCCGCTGCAATAATGGTCGCCGAAAGCGAAGGCAAAAGCCTTAACCAGTGGGCCGCGCATGTTATCGCCGAAGCGGCTCATTGTTGTTGACGGGGAACCGGACGTCGGCGCGCCCACGGCGGCGTCACTGTGGCGCAACGAATCAATCAGCCCTCACACCTCCCTCCCGCAGACCGGACAGTCCGCCGGCTCACGCCCTTTACCGAGACAGCCGCAGACCGTGCAGAGGTGATAATCCGCCAGCGCGCCATTGGCCCATTCCGCGCGCGCCGTTTCGTACAGGCTGATATTCTTCATCATCGCCGATCTGGCGTGCATGAAGACACGCCGTATTTCCTCCTGTTTTTCCTTCCGCGCCGTTTCGATAAGACCGGGATAGAGCTCATCGGCTTCATGGACTTCACTGGCGATGACGGCTTCCAGGTTTTCCGCCGATGACCTCACCAATGCCAGTGCTTCCAGGCAGATATCGGCATGGACCTTCCTGGACTCGGCCGCGGCTCGAAAGAGGTGTGCCACCGACGCATGCCCTTCAGTCTCAGCCCGCCGGGCAAAGGCCAACAACGTCACATAGGCCCGGGCATCACGCGCAAAGGCCTCATCCAGGTTTGCCGTTGATTTCACCGTGTGCCGCTCCATGGTTCGGTTCCTGTTACAAGCCGTGCTTCTTTCCTTTTATTGAAACGATATCGATGCGGATCACCGCCGTGCGTTCAAGGTTCGTTTTCGGGTATTCAAAGGTCTTTTCCGAAAAATGGGCAACAATCAGGTCGAGCGCCTTGATCTTTTCCGTTGCGTCTTCCACGAACAGGGCTTTCCCGACACCGATCACCGTGCGATGCCGCGCCTCGAAATCACACGCCTCGTCGCTTTCGATGAAGCCGTGATCGACGCTGATCTCGAAGCAGACATTATTGTTGCGTTTAAGGATCTCGATTTTCGTGCCCGCCTGCGCCGAGTGGAAATAGAGCGCCCCATTGTCAAAGGCATAGAATACGGGTACAAGAAACGGCATGTCGCCGTCCACGAGCGCCAGGTGCATGAGTTTCTCGGACCGGATAATCGCATCGATCTCGGTACGGTCGGTAATCTCCCGGTCCTTGCGCCGCATCACGGTGTGCGGATGTTTTTCCATTGCTCCACTCCTTGTCTGATGTATTGGGCATGACTGCATGCAAACCCGATCAATCCTAAACCTTATGGCGCGCTTTTTAAAGCGCCGCAGTCGCACGAATTCGTGCCGAATGTGGCGGACAGTTCATGGTCGAATATCCTCGGCACCGGGAAATCCGCCTTTTTTGTCCCGATTCCCTTCAGCCTTTCTATGTAGCCGGCGGGAAGTCCGCGGGCAATGGCGCCGGAAACAATGGTGTCAAGGTACTCTTCACTGGGGCTCTGGGGTGGGTCTGCATAGAACCTCTTGTACAGGAGAACCGGGTGGGTGGTGCCGCCTTCATCCACGACTTCCGTGGGAAAGAGGAAGTAGGCGCCGGTGCCGTCGAGGCGGACCTCCTGCCAGGAATCAAGGCGTTCGGTGTCGGAAAACGACAGGTTATACACCACTCCCCAGGCATCTTCCCCGGGCCGCCTGACCACGGTTGCCTCACCGCCGTCCCAGCGTCGCGAATACCCGAAAAATGAAAGTGCATGGCCGGGCAGCCGGGCAACGGTAAAGACTTCAGGCTTGTGGCACCGGGAGGCGATCTGTCCCGGATTCATATTGGAACCATAGGCAAAAAACAGATGATGGGTGCCGCTCCTGGCTCTGGTCATGGTAGGTATCCTTTTACCGCTCTATTTGGGTGATACCACAACTTTCAGCCATTGTCCGGATTCATCGGGAGTCTCCGGTTCGGCCGCCAGCTTCAGATTCCGTAATTCGTTGCGAAACCACCGGGGAATATGGTCACAGATGATTTCCAGCTTTTTGAAGGCTTTCCCTTCCAGGACCGGAACAACTACCTGCCATGAGTTGAGTGCGGGGTTGTCCTGCAAGATCTTTGCAAGGTGTATCGAGTAACGCCCTTCCGCTACATCACCTACCGGAACCGGCGGCGGAACATCATGACCCGCCGCGGACAGGTCCGTATCCGGCTCCGCCGCGCTTCTCCTCGGCGAGCACCCTCCGCCGCAACCGCCATGGCCCGAGGCTCTGGCCGGTGGCTTGCCGGCATTGGCCAGGGCCTGCCGTTCCAGTTCCGCGACGTATTCCACTTCCTGTTGCACGACATTATCAAGCTGTTCACCGATGGTTCCCTGGGATTTCCAGGTATGAAAGCCCAACTCCTCCATCAACAGCGCATGGAACAGCCCCTTGAATTCCCTGACGATGAACACCTTGCAATCTTCCAACTGGGACATGGCGCTGAAAAAGGTGTTCTTCATTTCGGAAAGGGCCATCTCGCTCGTGATACCGAGCGCGATCTTTTTTGTTATCTCCCACGTGCCCGAAATCTGCTCATAAAGACAGACATGCCCTTTTTCGTAAAAACCGGCCACGGTACCGCTGTCATCGACAAAAGCCGCGATTTTCATATGTGCCCCCTTTCAACTGCCGTCGAAGGAAGAGGTATCCGAGGATACCCCCCTTGTCTCCGACATTCCCCTACCAGACGTTGAGCAGCCACTCCTTGTTCTTCTTGTACTCCATGTCGGTGAACAGGGTGTTGGCCATCTGTTCGGCCAGCCAGACCGCTCCGGCATACCCGACAACGGGATGGCGGTGCATGCCGGCCCGGTCGTAGG
>JAATGX010000062.1 GCA_015688915.1 Desulfuromonadales bacterium | reverse complement strand
GGAAGTCTCTTGGCTGCGACAAGTGGGTCGATGAACATTACAATGTCAGCACGGCGTTCATAAAGTCCATGCGCAGCAGCGACCCGGACGCGGCCCTGTACTGGCTGGCGCGTATGCTGGAAGCGGGCGAGGACCCGATCTTCATCCTGCGACGCATGATCATCCTGGCCTCCGAGGATATCGGCAACGCCGACCCCCGGGCGCTCCAGGTGGCGGTGGCGGCGCTCCAGGCGTTCCAGGTGATCGGCCTGCCCGAGGGGCGCATCATCCTGGGGCAGGCGGTCACCTACCTGGCCACGGCGCCCAAGTCCAACGCTTCCTATATGGGCATCGACGGGGCCCTGGCCGAGGTCAGGAAAAGCGGCGGCCTGCCGGTGCCGCTGCACATCCGCAACGCCCCCACCAAGCTGATGAAGGAGCTGGGCTACCACCAGGGATACAAGTACGACCACGACTACGACGACGGGTACGCGGGCCAGGAGTGCCTGCCGCAGAAACTGGCCGGCACCCGGTTCTACGAGCCGAAGGGGCACGGCTACGAGAAGAATATCCTGGAGCGGATGGAGTGGCTGCGGAAGAAGCGGAATGGATCATAGCGGCAATCGTGTCCACCATGACGTTTTAAAGGGGCTGATTGACGCCGCCACGTTTATCCTATAATATATCCTACATTAAGTATATGGAAAGGAGCCGACATGGCTGTTGCGCTCAAACAGGCGAATTTCGTCATTCCCGAAGATCTGCTGAACGAATTGAAACAACTGGTAGGGCAACGCCAGCAGAGCAAATTCGTGGCCGAGGCCCTGCGCAAGGAGCTGCAGCGCGAGCGCCTGAAAAGCGCCTTGGAAACGAGTTTCGGCGCCTGGCGGGATGAAGACCACCCCGAACTGCGGGACGGTGTTGACGCCTACGTGCGCGGCCAGCGCAAATCCAGCCGGTCCGGTCGCACCTCGTGAGTCGGCTGCTCCTGGACACCGACATACTCATCAACCTGCTGCGCGGCAGAGAGGCGGCCAGGGAGTTCATCACCAGCCACATGGAAGAAGATGAACTGTGCTGCTCGGTCATCACGGTGGCCGAGATCAGCGCCGGAATGCGCCCCCACGAGGAAGTTGCCACCAGACGGCTGCTCGATACCATGAATGTCCTTGGGGTGAACCGGGCTGTCGCGGAAAAGGCGGGGCGCTACAAAGGCGACATAAAAAGCCACTCCCTTGAACTGGATGATTGCCTTATCGCCGCAACGGCTTTCCACGCGGACGCGGCACTGGCGACCGGCAACGGCAGACATTATCCCATGGGTGATGTCCGCAAAATCGTGGTAAAAATGTAGTCAGTACGCAGCCGCGCTGCGGATGACATTCACGTGAGCCAACTGAAATCACCTACCGGAGGAGACTTGACCATGAAACGACTCGCAATCCTTACCAGCGGCGGCGACTGTTCCGGAATGAACGCCGTCATCCGGGCGGCGGCGCGCACCGCCATCGCCAACGACGTGGAAATGATCGGCTACCGCAAGGGGTATGCCGGACTGCTGAAGAACGACTACGTCACCCTGGACACCAGGGCGGTTGCGGGGGTGCTGCAACGGGGCGGCACCTTCCTGCAATCGGCCCGGTCCCAGGAGTTCCGCACCGAGGAGGGGCGTAAACAGGCCCTGGACAACCTGCTCAGGGAAAAGATCGAGGGACTGATCGTGATCGGCGGCGACGGCTCGCTGAACGGCGCCCTGGCCCTGGACCGGATGGGCTTTCCGGTTGTCGGCATCCCGGCCAGCATCGACAACGACATCTCCTACACCGACATGGCCCTGGGGGTTGACACGGCCCTCAACAACATCCTGTACGCCGTGGACTGCATCAAGGACACCGCCAGTTCCCACGACCGGGCCTTCATCGTGGAGGTCATGGGGCGCAACTCCGGCTACCTGGCCTCCACCTCGGCCATCGCCACCGGCGCCGAATTCGCCATCGTACCCGAGGTGGAGTTCGACCTGACGGAGATGTGCCACCAACTGCGCCGCCGCTACGAAGAAGGGCGCACCAATGCCCTGATCATCATGGCCGAGGGGGCCGGGCATGCCCAGGACATATCGGACAGCATCAAAAATTGCGCCGGTTTCGAGACCCGGGTGACCGTGCTGGGGCACTACCAGCGGGGCGGCGCGCCGACGGTCTTCGACCGCCTGCTGGGGAGCCGCTTCGGGTGCAAGGCGGTGGATCTTCTGCTCTCCGGCGGCAAAGGGGTCATGATCGGCCTCTCGGCCAACGCCCTGACCACCACCCTGCTGGAGATGGTGGTCAACGGCGGGCAGAAGAAACTGTCCGACGAGTTGGTGCACATGGCCGACATCCTGGGCATCTGAGATGCACGCCAAGCGCACATTCCTCAAGAAACGTTCCGTCAAGGCCGGCCTGCCGCCCGGTTCCCTGGTCCACATCGGCGATACTCCGGCCGATGAGGTGGCCATCACCCTGTTCAGCTACAGTCCGACCACCTTTCGGGAAGAGCATTACCGGCAAGTCGACGAATGCCTGCCGCACATCGCCCATGAGGGCATCACCTGGGTGAACGTGGAGGGGGTGCATGACGTGGAGGTCATCCGGCGTCTGGGGGAATGCCACAAATTCCATCCGCTGGTGCTGGAGGATATCGTCAACACGGTCCAGCGCCCCAAGATCGAGGATTACGGCGACTATCTCTTCATCGTGCTCCGCATGCTCAGACCGGCCGACAACAACGGGTTCGCCTCGGAGCAGCTCAGCATCATCCTGGGCGCGGACTACCTGTTCACGTTCCAGGAAGGGCTCAAGGGCGATGTGTTCGACACGCTGCGCGACCGCATCCGCAATGCCAAGGGAAAGATCAGGGGCATGGGCGCGGACTATCTGGCCTACGCCCTGATCGACGCCGTCGTGGACGGCTATTTCAGCGTACTGGAAGAACTCGGGGAGCGGATCGTCAACGTGGAGGAGGATCTGGCCCTGACACCGGACCGCGCCACCCTGCAGGTGATCAACGGGATGAAGAAGGAGATCATCTTTCTGCGCAAGGCGGTCTGGCCCCTCCGGGAGGCGATCTCGTTCCTGGAGCGGGGGGACAGCGCCCTGTTGAGCGACGCCACCAAGCTCTACTTCCGCGATGTCTACGACCACACCGTACAGGTGATCGACACGGTGGAGACCTACCGCGACCTGCTCTCGGGCATGCTCGACCTGTATCTCTCCAGCATCAGCAACCGCACCAACGAGGTGATGAAGTTCCTCACCGTGATCGGCACCATCTTCATGCCGTTGACCTTTCTGGTGGGGGTCTACGGCATGAATTTCAAGCACATGCCCGAATTGGAGTGGCCATACGGATATTATGCGCTGTGGGCGCTGATGCTGGCCATGTCGCTGGCAATGGTGGCGCTGTTCCGAAGAAAACGCTGGCTGTAGGGGCGGCCTCGCGTGGCCGCCCCTGGTGTCACAATAAAAACCAACCCTCTGCGGGAGAATCCGATGACACGACTGTTACTGAAATGGGTATTGAACTCGTTCGCCCTGTTCTTTGTGATGAAACTGATCCCCGGCATCCAGATCGACCGGCTCCGTGATCTGCTGATCGGGACCCTGGTGATCGGGCTGTTGAACACCTTCATCCGGCCCATCGTGATCCTGCTGACCCTGCCGGTTAACGTAGTGACCCTGGGGCTGTTCACCCTGGTGATCAACGGCCTGATGTTCTACCTGGCCGCCCACATGGTGGAGGGGTTCCGGGTGGCCGGCTTCGGCACCGCCTTCGTGGCGGCCCTGCTCTTCAGCCTGATCAGCTTTGTGTTGAACATGCTGTTTCAGCCTATTTCTCGTAATTAGGCGTCAATTGAGAATTCTCATATTATGTTGGTTCACCTCAACCCCTTGTGTGCTTTATTCATTAGTTACGCCGCTGCCTTCAGATTGATCTCTTCCAGCAGTTGAATGATCTTCGTCGCCCCGGCATCGCCGAAAATCCCATCCAGACCCTCGGTGTGCATATCGGTAAATGGTGGTTCGTAGAGCAGGCCGGGGTCCATGGTGCCGTTCTGGGTCAGGTAGCTGATGACCTGATCGATGAACCTGATTTGGGTGGCTGAATAGGTTGTGTTGTGCAGGAACTCGCCAAAGGCCTCGCTGGCCGCTCCACGGTCCAGGCCGATCAAGCTGCGGATAAAAGCACCGAGGCTCTGCTGGTGACCGAATACCTTCTCGAAACGCTCCCGGCTCCCCACCTCTTCCGAGGCGAACAATAACCGTTCCAGTTCTTCCAGGTCCTGCCCGGTGATCTGCCGGTTCATACGTAGCTTGTTTATGGTGATATGGCTGGCATGATCACGGATGAAGCGTTCCACCTTCAGCCGGTACTGGCGCATCTCCTCGGCGCTGGCATAGCCCGGCACGTAGAGTTCAGAATGTTCTCCGATGGTGTCCACGAAGTCGGTATAGACGATCACCGCGTCGCCCTTGTCCAGAAATTTAATCAGCTCTCGCAATCTGATGCGCACATCTTCCAGCAGCGGCAGGGTGATGCCGACCCAATAATCCTCGGTTTGCAGATCCAGGATCAACTCCATCTGCTGCGCCACCATCGGGATGGTCCCCTTCCCTTCCAGCCGGGTGGCGATCTCCATCATCTTGTCCCGGTGACGCTCAAAGGATCCGGATTTCTCAAGCAGCGCAAGTTGCAGGTTCAGCAGCAACAGGTCGAACCGCTTGGCGGTTTCGTCTTCACGGGGAAGCTCCGCAGGCAGTCCCGCCAGGTGGAGCGTCACTTCCAGCGCATCTTCGGCGCTCAGTCCGCTCCACTGTTCCCTGGTTGTGTATTTCTCCAGGTGGCGTCGATGGGGGCGGACGATGAAGTTCTCCGGATTCATCAGGGACACCTCACAGTGCAGGGTATCCTCCAGGCCGCTCCGCAGCCGTTGCTCGCCATCGCCGGCCGGATAGTCCGGTTGTTGCAACCTCAGTAGAAGGTTCAGCCGCTGTTTGAAGATCTTTTTGCCCAGGGATTCCTGGCCAGCGCCTTCGATACCTTCCGGATTTTCGGCAAAAAACTCGAAGTTCTGGCAGTAGTCGAAGACGTAGAACTCCTGCTTATCCAGTCCCGGCCCGAACAGGTCCTTGCAGAGCCGGGTGCCGCGCCCCATCATCTGGTGGAACTTGGTCTTGGAGCGGACCAGCTTGAAGAAAACCAGGTTGACGATCTCCGGCACGTCGATGCCGGTGTCCAGCATATCCACCGAGATGGCGATGGCCGGATCGTTCTCCCTGACCGAGAAGTCATCCAGGATGTTCTGGGCATAGGTCTCGTAGTTGTCGATCACCCGGCAGAACCTGCCCTTCAGGTGAGGATAATTCTTGTCGAAACGCTCCTGTATGAACAGGGCGTGGTTGTGGTTCTTGGCAAAGATGATGGTTTTGCCGAGCCGGTCGCCACCTGCCACTTTGACGCCGTAGCGCATCAGGTGTTCCAGCACCTTGTCTACCGTGTCATTATTGAACAGCCAATTATTGAGAGCTGCCGGTTCGATCTGCTCCGGCATGCCGCCGTTTTCCTCGTCCCAGAACTTCTCCTCGTATTCGGCCTGTTCCTCGGCGGAAAGCTCGTTGTATTTCACCCCTTCCCGTTGGAACTTGAGCGGCACGGAATGGGCCTTGGGCGGCACCAGGAAGCCGTCGGCCACCGCCTTTTCCAGTTCGTAGTAAAAGGTGGGAACACCCTTTTCCAGTTCGAAGAGCGAATAGGTATCGCGGTCCACCTCGGATCGTGGCGTAGCGGTCAGCCCCAACAGCAGGGCGTCGAAGTACGCGAAGATGGCTCGGAACTTCTGGTAGACCGAACGGTGGGCCTCGTCGATCACGATCAGGTCGAAATGTCCGGGACTGAAACGCTTGTTGTCCCCCTTGGCCTCGTCAATGCAGTTCATCATGGTCGGGTAGGTGGAAAGCACGATCCGGCTGGTGGTGTCGTCCTTGACTTTGGCAATGTTCAGGGCGCTGGTATGGGGCAAATGTTCCTTGAAGGCGTTACCGGCCTGGGTCAGAAGTGCATTGCGGTCTGCCAGAAACAGCACCCGCTTGATCCAGTTACACTTTTGCAGCAGTTCGATCAGGGCGATCACGGTGCGGGTCTTGCCGGTGCCGGTGGCCATAACCAGCAGGGCCTTGCGCAGCTTGCGCTTTTGAAAATCCTCGGCCGTGCGGCGAATTGCCTCATGCTGATAGTAGCGTTCCACTATGGCCTTGTTGATGGTGGCGCTGGTGATCTCCCGGATGCTGGTGCGGCGATTGATCAGCAGTTGCAACTCGTCCTTCTTGTAGAACCCCTGCACCTTGCGGGGCGGGTAGTTCAGGTCATCCCAGAGCCAGGTTTCGTAGCCGTTGGTGAAGAAGATGATCGGGCGCTGCCCCTTCATCCGTTCCAGACAATCGGCGTACAGTTTGGCCTGCTGCTGTCCGGCATGTGGTTTTTTTCTGGTCCGTTTAGCCTCCACCACCGCGAGGGGGAGGCCGTCGTCACCCCACAGCACATAATCCACAAAGCCAAGCCCAACTTTTCCGCTGCCTTCGACTCCGCTCAGGCAACGGTCGTCGTTTTGGTAGGTGAGCGGAGCAGATTGGTGGCTGAGCGGAGTCGAAGCCATCCCGGTCACCGGGTACTCCAGCACATCCGGCGCTGTCAGGTCCCAACCCGACTCTTTCAGCAGCAGGTCGATGAAGTAATCCCTGGTTTCCGCCTCGCTGTAGTCGTGGTCGTCGGGGGTCTGGTTGTTGCGTTCCTTATATTCCTGAATCCTGGCCTTGAGAGTCGCAATCTCTTCCATCGTCCTGGCCAGTTCGGCATCCTTGGCGGCCAGACGGGCGTCCTTCTCTGACAGTTCTGTTTGCAGGTTAGCCAACTGATCGGCGTTCCGGTCTGCGATAGAGTTGTCTTTCTGCGGAATCCGGGTGATGTCGAAGAGAGGTTTGCCGATGGTTTGCGGTGCCGGGGAATAGCTGCGGGCCAGCCAGTAGAGGACGTGGAAGAGTTCTTTGAGGGTGTGGAGGGAATCGCTGGTGCTGATCGATTTATCGCTATGGACGGCCAGGTTGCCGATTTTCTGGATGGTGAGGATCTTGGGGAAAAGGCAGGGTTCCAGGTTCTCCCGGAAGGTCGGTTCGTGGATCAGGGCGGCCAGGTTGTCGGCATAGGGCTGCTTCAGGTAGGAGTCATTGGCATAGAGCCACTTCACCGCCCGCTCCAGCGAGCGCCGGGCGTAGAAGCAACTGGTACGTGGGGCGCTGTTGACGTTCTGCTCGGCTTCACGGGCAGCATCGTACAGTTCGGGCCAGTCGATTTTCAGGAAGGTGAAGTTTGACCCTATGCCTCCGGGATTGCGGATTTGACCATCCTTAGAGTTTGAGCACGATGGAGACTTAGCAACTCACCCCATTGGCCAATCTGGAGCTTTTTACAGCTCAAGGACATCCTGAATCTGCGGCCTACCATAGACCGCAGCGCCTGTCCTGACACGCAGGTTCGGCAGAATTTCCGTTTCACCACTGCTGTGAGTGTGACCACAGAGCACCGTCATTTTTTGCTCGGGATGTGCCTGCATCATCTCCACCAAAACGTTTCCAACCGCCTTGCAACTGAAATGGCCAAACAGCTCGCGATAGAGAGACATCACCCAACTGCCGACCAGCATGGCGTCATCAAAAAAGCCAATCCCGTCCAGCGGCCGCAAAAGCTCTTCAATTTCGCTGGGGAAAATATGTGGGGTTGAGCTCTTCAGGTGCATGCTGATCATACGTTAGACCCGAGGATTTTCTTCAGATAGGCCATGCGACTTTTGAACCCCTTGATCTGCTGTTCGTACTTTTTCCTCAGGGCGACACCCTCCTTGACAGCCTCAACATCTTTCTCAGCCACATGCTTGCTTACGGATTGGCTTCCCTCACGGTATTTCAGAAAATAGTAGGAATACTCATTCTCTTTGTGACACTTCTGCCGCTGCTGCAGAGAGCCTTTAGGCAGCGCTGACGCAGAACGCTCCAACTCACTCACCATCTCTTGGCAGCGTTGATATTCATCGCGGAGCATGCCGCTGATTATCCGGTCTTTTTCCACCACTTTCATACTGTTAATATCCTATTTGTGGTGGAAATATGCAAGTGGAATATTGATGGCAAGGGAACGGCCAGGTTGTCGGCATAGGGCTGCTTTAGGTAGGAGTCATTGGCATAGAGCCACTTCACCGCCCGCTCCAGCGAGCGCCGGGCGTAGAAGCAACTGGTACGTGGGGCGCTGTTGACGTTCTGCTCGGCTTCGCGGGCAGTATCGTACAGTTCGGGCCAGTCGGTTTTCAGGAAGGTGAAGTTTTACATTGGTACTCCAAACTCAATATGTCGTCTTGTTCGACATACCATAAATATATGTCGATTTTTTAGTATTTTTTCGACACATCATGACTTCATGTCGATAGCATCACCATATAGGTTGAGCGTGTCGAAAATTACTCAAAAACTCTACAATAGATTATTTAACCAGTATATCCAGCAGCTTGACGTTAATATAATAATACTCACGACCGATTTTTATGGCATGGAGCAGGCCGATCCGTTCCAACTCCTTCAAATAGGTTGAAGCGGTCTGACGTTGCGCTATTCCGGCTACCTCCAGAGAGCGAATCTTGCAATACAACTGGCGAAACAGCAGTTCAAGCAGGTCCTTGGAATAAACCTTAGGCAGCTCCTTCTTGATCCGTTCAATACTTCCGAGCATCAGATTGCGAATGGACAAGATCGCCCAAAACGAGATTAGTCCGCTTTATCTAGGAAAATTTCGTCCAACGTGTAAATGTCTTCGGTTTGAAACAATGCGGCCGCTTTCAACTGGGCTGCAGCAAATTCAACATTATCGGAATACAAAACCACAGCTAGGTCTTTCGTTGCTCGTGAACAGCAGACATAAAATAGACGCCTCGTTCTATCAAATACAGTTTCCTTGCTTTGGTTCTGATTATCAACATCTGTCTTCGATGGCTCTTTTAACCCAAGCAATTTGTCGTAAGAAAACTGGAAATGCCTGCCTTCTTCGTCATCGAGCACAACGAGCACCCGCTCGAATTCTGCTCCTTTGATGCCTTGCTGTGTAGAATACGGGGACTGATCATTTATGTAGGTGTTATACCCCCAAAGCTGTTTCACCGGACAAGCTAAATAAGCGGCAATTGCAGTCGCTGTTTTATCTTCATCCCCATCTTCAGAAACTGGTCCTGCAGGCAACGCTGGAGCAGTATCTTTTGGATTCCCAGCCGGAACCTCGGCAATGAAATCTTTGAGGCGTTCATCCAATTTGATCAGTCGAACGCGATCGGTGAACCGCAATACATCCATGATTGAGGCATTGCTGGTGTCAGACATGAGTTCTGCCAACTTGCGAACGTCATCTTTTAAGGACATCAGCAGTTCTGAGATGTTGTCAACACCTTTCAAACTGTCTTTGCCGAGCCTTGGGCAATGGGATCTCAGCAATTTCATGACATCAAATTGGCGATTTTGCGTCAGCGCTAGAGACAAAGGCTGCAATACGTCAAGAAAGGGTTTGAGAGGCCATGCAGTCCCCTCGGAAAAGCTGGCCTTAAATGATTCAGACGCACCATCGTTGAATGCAGAATATAGATCGGGAAATCCGAGACGCTCCGCCGCCATGCGATGAACGATCACTAGTATCCGAACATCTGCCTCCCTGGAATCACTAGTCCAATGGGCATCACCATAAGTGTCGGCTAACCAGGTGCGCACAAGGTCGAGGTTACGAGACCTGTACTCATCGGCAGGAAGAATAAACAGCTTAGCAGTGCCCGGCACGGGGTGCCAAACATCGTCAATCAGAGAATGACGACCTCGTGTCTGAATCAGGCCATCACCTTGGGCTCGAATGTTGTTGATGACAGATAGCACCGTCGTTGGGCAACGAAAATTTTCAGGTTTTTTAATTATTTTCCAGCCATCATCCAATTCGATATCACCAATGCCGCTCACGTAGATCTTCTGCATTGGGTCGCCGAAAAATCCTAAAGTATACTTCCCCGCCATCTGCCGGGCAACTGTACGCAACGCATCTACGACATCTGCAAGCGTATCCTGGCTTTCATCAACGAAAAAGAATGGATATTTCTGAGCGACGATCGAGGCAAGTAACGGCTGTTCTTTGATTAGTTGTGGCACCATAACGATGATATCGTTATGCCCTAAAATTCCCTTCGAATAGTCGCTGCCATTTTCATACTTAAAGCGCTTTACCTCACCTATAGTCTCCAGCTGTTTCTCAAGTTTGTCAGTATCGCGTTGATTTTTGTCACGGGTTTTCTGATGTATCCGAGGGCCGAAGTTCTTTCTTTCTTCGCGCAATTCCGTAAGCTTGGCCTCCATGCGCTGTTTAACCCATATCGCAATGTCTTTCTGAAAAGGCTTTGCCAATGCCCACAGAAAGCTATGGATGGTCGAGACGTGGAAGAGAGGATTGTTGCCAACATCTCCCCATATTTCCTTGACGGCGATCTCAGTGTAAGTAATGCACGCTACCTGTTGATGGCACCGTCGCAGTTCTGCTCCAAACTTTCCGCCAATGTGAGCTAGCGCCTTGATAAGAGAGGTCGTTTTTCCCGATCCTGCACCAGCTACCATGACGAAGCTGGTACGCGTATCAGAACCTAGGTAACCCCTTAGCTCAATATCCGCGTCAGTATCCGGACTGTCAATCCGTCGCGTCATTGTGTAGCCTCGATTTCTGCTGCAGCTACTGCGGCAACAGGTTCAACTGAGGTGGCAATCAACTGGTTGCTGAGCCATTTCAAGCCTTCAGCGATATAGCTGGGAACAACCCAATCGTTTTGATCAGCCATCATCAAACCTAGCGCAAAGTCCGTTTTATTGAAGCCACTGCCCTTTACTCGTTCATGTATCGACCTTGAGACATCTTCAAGTGATGGCGTTTTTTTCTTCGTCACAACTCTAAGTCCAAGCTGTCTCTGCTTGAGGTTTTGGCTCCAAGATAGATTTTCGTAAGCGAATGCCTCTTCAAATGTTCGCCCAGCAAGTTTTTTATTTTCGCCGTTCCAGGTCACAGGTTGGCTCGTCTGAAAAGCGACACACACCTTCGCGGAATCAGTCCCAGTAGGTGCTGGCGCTTTGAGTTCTGGGGTTGCTGTCAAGAGCTCCGAGATGGCCTTCATCTTTGGAAGCCATTTGATAAGAGTCTGATTTGAGGTCACTGCATTTTGTGTGTCGACCATACAAACTCCAGAACTTGCAGTCTCCAGCAACTCTTCATCCTCATCATCTCCATCTCTGTCCTCTACAACGCCAACTACCACACCTTCTTCGGGTTCTTGTGCTTTCTCTGGTGACGGGTTCACACTATCTAAGTCAGTGATCACAAGTGTAGTTAAGCCGAGAAATTGTATCAAATTTCTAAAGATGTGAGCAAAGGCACCACCGAGTTCAAGAATACTCAGATAACTTGATTGAAGTTGTTTAGCCTCTTTTTCAATCATTAAAGGCAGCAATAAGCGTTCTACGTTTCCTTCAACCAAAATAGCTGCATCTGCGAAGAACAAATCACAGTGCGTGAGTTTCATGTACTGCATCAAAAAGTCGCGCGTTTCCTTTTCAGTTTCATAGAACTTCGACAGATTCAATACCTCCGTGTAGTTCCCCAATGCAGTGCAGCTGGAGCGGCGGAAGTAGCGGATTGGCATAAAACTACTTTCGTAAATGATATGAGGTGAATGCGTGGTGACAACAAACTGGCTGGTAAAAAGTTGACCTTCATTTGGCAATATCTCCATAATCTTCCGAATGAAAACTTGTTGGAGTTGGGCGTGCAAATGCGCTTCTGGCTCCTCAATGATGACCAAGTGTAGCGGAGGACGACCCTCTTCTTCATCAGCCCATCTTTGATGGAAGTCGAGGACTTCAATCACCATGTAGATAAGGTTTTTAAATCCAAGCCCGTTGTATTTGTCTGGCAACGTCAAATACTGCTCTGTAGCGACTGGCTTTCCTGGATCACGCAATGCGTAATGCACACTGGCATTCTTAGTCAGAATACTTTCAGGATCGAACGCTGATTTAATGACCAGATGCGGATCAGCAAAGCCTGGGTAACCGAGTGCATTAAGACTCTTCAAGGTAGGCTCGAACACTGCTGATAGGTGCGCGTTGAGCTGGGCTTCTGAATTTGCTAGTGCTCTTATTGCCTCAAAATCGTCGTCGTGCTTTTGAAGATTTCGTTCATAGAACCGACTAAGTCGCTTCGATAAATTCTCTCCCAGTCCTTTAGATTCGGCGTCAGACAAATGGCGTTGTGCGCTCAGGTAGTCTACCTTTAAGAGTGACTTGACTATTCCGCCACCTTTTTCAGTGGAGTCTCCAAGTTCCTGTGGGGAATATCCTGCTTTTTCTCTAAAATTATCGTCGAATTCCGCTCGATCAAGGACGTAGTAATAGATTTTATATTCATCATTAAGACGTTTTTTTAGGTAATCAGTGAGGGTTTCCGGCCATGGATGAAAGCCTTCTACATCACCTTGCTTAGTAACTGCAAATTTGCCGGCCTTATTTTTGGCCTCTCTATAGTTTGATAAAAGTGCTGTCGCATCTTTTGGTGCAAAATGCATTCGCACGCCGATCGGTGTGCCGCTCCAGTCAAGACTGGGCAAGAGCTTGATGACGCGGTGAAGATCGCTTTCGTTTACGTCAAACCATATATCCAGCCCGATTGTCGGGAGTGAATTTTCTGCGGGCGTTTCACTAGATCCTATTTCATCAAAAATTGCCCAACAGTCTGCACTAAAGTCATGCACAGAGAACCTTTCATTTGATGAACCGAGAAAGGTCTGAAAAATATGCGTTGCTGACGTTTTCCCACTGTTGTTTGAACCGACAAATATCGATGTTTTTGAATCAAGCTCGACCCGAACGTCTTTCAGTCGCCGAAAGTTGCTGATGTGAAAACAATTGAGATGCATACTCTCTCCTCTATTAACTCATACCGGATATAACCTGCTCAATTCAAAATACAACGACCAGATGATTTTACATTACACTCTGAGCACTTCCACAGTGTCTGGCATCCCTTCTACCTCAAGTATGTAACGCCCTCCATCTTGAATAATCTTGGCTCTGGGCATGTATGCATAGTGATAGTTGTACTTATATTCCGCCTGCCTCCACTTACGACCACCATAGAATTCAAAGATAACGTCCCTGTTTTTGAAGCCTTTGAATGCTCCTTTGAGTTGGCCTCCTTCTATCAAGCATTGTTCTTCCCCCTTGGGTATATTACAGTTCTCCATTGAAGGAGCGTTTTAAGAGTGCGTTGAAGAGGGTTTCAACATCATCAACTCCGGCAGATTGCTTTGCTTTCATTTCATGCAAGCGTTTAACTCTTATTGAGAATTGCGTCTGCATTTGCATCGGAGGCAAAGGGATGTCCAAATTCCGCAATATTTCTAGATTTATATCCTTCTGTGCTGATTCTGGAGCTGCATCTTCAAGTATCTTTTGTAGGAAGCTGAGCCAATACTGAACATACTCCGTGGTTGCGAGTGAATTCGGCGTAAAACCAACGACACTATCTGGAAAGCAGGCTTCAAAGGTCAATATCCCTGTTTTAGCAATATTTGCTGCAATCGTTATACAAAGTGTACTTGCAGG
>JAATGX010000073.1 GCA_015688915.1 Desulfuromonadales bacterium | reverse complement strand
TGACCCGGTGGTGGAGGTGGACGGGGAGCGGCGCGTGGTCCGTACCGCTGCCGGCCGGAGCGAGTCCTATGACCGGCTGTTCTATGCCACCGGCGCCCGGAGCTGGTATCCCCGGCCGGAATGGCTGGAGACCCGGGGGGTGTTCGGTTTCAAGACCCTGACCGATATGGTGGCCATCGACCACTACATCCGGGAGCACAACGTGAAGAAGGCGGTGGTCTTCGGCGGCGGCTTCATCGGGGTTGACGCGGCCCTGGCCCTGTGGCACCGCGGCCTGGAGATCACCCTGGTGCACCGCAACACCCGTGTTCTGTCCCAGATGACCGACGAGGAAGGTGGGCAGTTTGCCACCCGCAAGCTGGAGCAGAAGACCGGCATCGCCATCCGCCTGAAGACAACGGTGAGCGAGATCGTTGCCGATGGCGGCCAACTCTCGGCAGTCCGGTTCTCCGACGGTAGCGCCATGGAAACCGCCCTGCTGATCGTCTCCATCGGCGTCTCCCCCAACTCGGAGCCGCTGCGGGGGGATGACAAAGGGGTGCCGTCGGACCGGCAGATGCTGGCGGCGGCCGGCATCTACACCGCCGGGGACGTGGCCGTCACCAGTCACGCCATCACCGGGGCGAGCGGCATCTACGCCACCTACCCCAACGCCATGCAGCAGGCCCGCATCGCGGCCCGGCACCTGCTGCACGACGATGGCGCCTTTGGCGGCTCCATCAACACCAACGTGCTGAAGAAACACATCGACTTTCCCATAGTGTCGGCCGGCAGTTTCACCGGCGAGGCGGTCACCTGGCAGCAGGGGGACATCTGGCGCCGGGTCTACCTGGAGGACGGCATGATCAACGGCTACATCATCATCGGCGACACCCGCATCTCCGGCTACATCTACCAGCTCTACCTGTCGCGCAAGCGGGTGGACAGGACCATCAGGGAGATCCTGTCATCGCCGCGCCACGACAGTTATTACCGCGGCATGCTGGGGCTGAGTGTTCCGGTGCCGGTCGCGGCATGAGGGCGGACCACCGTGTCAGCCGGCATCGGCGTGTTACGCCCCGTCAGAGCCCGGCGGGTCGCGGGCCAGCCGCTCGTGCCGCCGTCTCCCTTTCGTTTGCTGGGATCAAACGTCGAGAAGGGTTTTCCTCTACCTGCTGACACGTTTATTCACGTGGGGGCCGTAGCGCTTGTCAGACCCCTGGATGTGGTTGACCAACCACTCCTTGACAAAGCTCATTACCTCCAGACTCAGTACGCTCCCGGAACGGAATCTGTCCTGGATTGCCAGGACCTGTTCCGTCAGGCTGTCGTGTTCCCGTTTGTGCTCTTCGTAGCCGGCGTATCCGGCTTCCCTCATCAACTGCTCCTCATGGACGAAGTGTGTCCTGGTATACTCCACCAAGGCGTCGAGTATGGAACCGATGGCCGTGTTTCCCTTGCCCTGGCGCATGGCGCCGTAGAGTTGGTTGATAATCTCCACCATCCGTTTGTGCTCCCGGTCCATTGCGTCGCAATCGACGCTGTAGCTGCTATTCCAGACAAAGAAGCTGTTGCCGGTCTCGGCAAAGGTGAATTTGTCCACCACATTCTGGATCACCGTCGAAAGCGTGGCGAGCTGCTGTGAGAGGGAGACGCATTGCCGGGCATTATCCGAGGTGTTTTCAACCACCCGGGTGACCTGGTGGATGTTGCCGCTGATATCTCCGGCAGTGGTGGTCTGTTCCGCGGCTGCGGCGGCCATCTGCTGGACCTGGATCGTGACGCTGTTGATCTCCTCCCGGATATTCCGCAACGCCTCCCCGGAACGCTCGGCCTCGTGCGTTCCCTGCCTGACCTCGGCAACCCCCTCTTCCATGGCGACGACAGCGGATTTCGTATCCTTCTGGATGGACTGGATCATTTCGCTGATCTCGCGCGTGGCCCGGGTGGTCCGCTCGGCAAGCGCCCTGACCTCGTCAGCGACCACGGCGAACCCACGCCCCTGCTCCCCGGCCCTGGCAGCTTCGATGGCGGCATTGAGCGCCAGCAGGTTGGTCTGGTCGGCGATATCCTCGATGGTGCCTATGATGGAGCCGATCTGATCGCTCTGTTGGCCCAGCGCCTCGACCGTCCTCGCGGATGTCTGGACACGCTCGGCTATTCTCTGCATGACGGAGATGGTGCTCTCCACGACCACGGCGCCATGGTCCGTCGCCTCATTGGCCCGCAGGGCGCTTGCCGCCGCCATGTTGCAGTTCTGGGAGATCGCGCCGGATGTGGCCGACATCTCTTCCGTGGCGGCAGCCACGGCGGTGGTCTGCATTACCGCGTTATCCGCCGCTGTTGCCATGCTGCCGGTACTGGTCAGCATGACCCCGGACGAAGCGGAGATCTGCGAGGATGAGTCGGCCAGAGTGCTGATCATCTCTTTCAGACTGTTCACCATCAGTGCGAATGATTCGGCAAGCTGGCCTATTTCGTCGCGCAGCTCCGCTTTGATCTCTATCGTAAGATCGCCCTCCGCAATCAGCCGCGCATCTCGGGACAGCAACAGGATCGGACTGACGATGCTGCGAGTGAGCAGCCAACTGAAAAAGGCCGCCACGGCGATCGTCATGCCGGCCAGCGCCATGCTGAGCCATTCAAAATGCCTGGACTGGGCGAGGTCTTTGCGGTAGCGCCCATCGTTCAATCCCTGAAAATGCTTTGTAAGGCCGGTTATGGACGCATCCAGGTCCTGGTACAAGGGGGCGACACGTTCCACTGCAAACGCGGTGGCTGCCGCGCGATCTCCGGGAAACGCACTCCTCTCCAGATCCATCAGCGCGATCGCCTGCTTCCGATACGCGGTCCAGGCCTGGTCAAGGGCTGAGACCTTCTGCCGCACGTCGTCATTGTCCGGTTTGTTCTGCCGGTACGTTTCGAGCGCCTTGTCGATGCGCCCGATCCTGGCCTCCGCATCGAGCATCGTTTTGTCGAATTTGTCCCTGGCGGTGTGGATCAGGCCGTAGACCAGGTTCAGGCGCAGGGATACGCATTCGGTATTCAGCTCCTCCAGATGCACGATGTCGTTGATGGTGTCATGGGCCTCCACAACTCCCGCGGTGATGCCGCGCGTATTGTAGACCCCAACCGCCACGATCATGAGAAGGCAGAACGAAAAGCAACAGGTGAAAATAGCCAGCTTGGCCCTTACGGACAAATTCATATAGAAATGCAGCAGGTTCATGGGAGTCTCCGTACTTGCTCAGCCTTGCGGGGCTTCATGTCGTTTTGCCCAGGTTTTGTGGTGGAGCGAAAAGTAGTATGTTCAAATTAAAATTAGGGTTTATTTACGCTATGCCCTGTCGTCGAGTCAAGCTGAAAAATGGACGATGAAGGTTTTGAATGGAAATCCCGGTGCCAATGAAGAAAGCCCCGCCGGTTTCCCGGCAGGGCTTTTTTGGGTGGGTGCGTGAGCGGGACGATCTATTCGCAGAGATCCAGCTTGATATCCCAGTTCTTGATCTTCATGGTGCCGTTCTTTTCCAGGTTGAGATGCATCTTGAAGGCGCGGTCCCACAGTTGCGGCTCATGGGCCACCTTGCGGCGCAGGCAGTCAGCCAGCGCTATCTCGTAGTATTCGGTCAGGATCGGCTTGTAGTCCGGGTGTGCGCACTTCTCGATGATGACCTTGGCGCGGTCGCGCGGGCAGAGGCCGCGCAGGTCGGCCAGACCCTGTTCGGTGATGACGCAATCCAGGTCGTGCTCGGTGTGGTCGATGTGCGAGCAGTGCGGCACGACGCAGGAGATGCCGGTCGGGTCGGTCTTTGAGGGACGGCTCGACGGGGTATGCATCATCTTGAGGAAGCCGTTGCGCAGGAAGTCACCGGAACCGCCCAGGCCGTTGATCATGCGGGTGCCGCCGACCAAGGTCGAGTTGGCATGGGCATATATGTCGATCTCAACCGGGGTGTTCATGGCGATGCACCCCAGACGGCGGATCGGTTCGGGGGCATTGGAGATGGAGAGCGGCCGCAGGGTGATCTTGTCGAAATACTTGTCCATGTTCTCGAAGAATTTCGGGAAACCGGGGGACGCCGAGAGCGAGAGCGAGCAGGAAGAGGCGGCATCCAGCTTGCCCGAGTCGAACAGGTCGAGCATGGTGTCCTGCAGAACCTCGGTGTAGACCGACAGGTTGTAGAACGGACCCTTGGCCAGGCCGCCGATGACGGCGTTGGCGATGGAACCGACGCCCGACTGGATCGGCAGCAGGTTGTCCGGCAGGCGGCCGGCCTTCACTTCATGGGTGAAGAAGTCGATGATGTGGTTGGCAATCGCCTCGGAGGTATCGTCCTGCTCGGCAAAGGCGCGACCCTGGTCACGGAGCTTGGACTCGACCACGGCCACGATCTTCTTGGGATCGCAGGGGATCGAGGTGGAACCGATGCGTGAATCGGCCTTGGTGATGTTGAACACCTGGCGGTTGGGCGGGGTGCCGGGGGACACCAGGTCGTGGATGCCTTCGAAGGAGGGTTGGTCGGTGTTGACCTCGATGATGATCGTGTCGCAGACCATCAGGATCTCGGGGATAACCCCGCATGATGATGTCAGCACCAGGCTGCCGTCTTCGGTGATGGCCGATACTTCGATGATGGCCAGGTCAAGTTTGCCGGACTCGCTGTCCTTGGTGTAGAAGCCGTAGCCCAGGTCCTGGGCGAACAGGGAGAGGTGCTTGTCCCCCATGCGGA
Organism: Desulfuromonadales bacterium; assembly: GCA_015688915.1. Lineage (GTDB taxonomy): Bacteria > Desulfobacterota > Desulfuromonadia > Geobacterales > Pseudopelobacteraceae > JACPFJ01. The sequence goes on along the minus strand of JAATGX010000073.1, from coordinate 4,606 downwards.
TGCGCCCCGCGTTGATGCCGGCGGCGATGTTCTTGCCGGTCTGGTAGGGCCAGCGGCGGTCGATCATGTCGAGGGATGCCCAGCGGTCCTCGGTTTCAGCCCCGACAGAGGCGCCGATGAACAGGTTGAACTTCCACTTGCCCTGCAGGTTGTTCTTCTCCACGTGATCGGCAACGGCGATGGGTACCACTTTCGGGTAACCTGCCGGGGTAAAGCCTGACCAGCCCAAGTTCATGCCCGGTTTGAAGAACTGGAGCGTATCCTCGGGGGACATGACCTTGCTCAAGAGCGATTTGTGACGTACGCGGTCTTGCAGTGTTCCGTAATCTGACATCTGTCTACCTCCTCGTTTGTTTATGGTGTCTACAGGCAAATACTGTCCTGAAAAAGCGATATCGAACTCGCGGTCCGGAGATGAAATGTTGAATTATTTGAGAGTGTTATGCTGTATACGGTATATTGGCCGACAAGTAAAACCGAATTTTACGCACCGGGTCGTGATTAGTCAAGCGAAATGTAAACACAATCCGATCCCCACGGCCTCGCGAAACAGGCTCTGTCGGGTGCCATCTTCCGGCCGGTGCCGTGGGTGCTCGGTCGCTGCGGCGATCAGTTCTCGTAATCAACCGCCACGATGGAGGAGCAAACGGATTTCATCAGCGGCACCACCTCGCCGGCGTGATAGGGGTGGACCTGATAGGCCTGAAGATCATCAAGGGAGTCGAACCTGGTCAGCAGCGCCACATCGTAGGACCGCTCGCTGCGGATCAGGTCGATACCGGCCTCAAGGTGGCGCAGTTGGGCCACTTTGCCGTTCATGCTGAGCAGTTTGTCGCGAACAGTAGCAACGGCTTCCGGGGTGGGGTTCGACAGTTTGAAAAGTACAATGTGGGTAATCATGGCGGGTCTGCTCCTTGTGGGTAATGGAGGTGCATAACGAGGTGTCCTGTATATAACGCCGGAAAGCTGCTGTCAACCGGCATGCGGTAACCGGCGTGCGGCTTGCGCGCGGCGGGAAGCATGTTAAAATCACCCTATTGAATAGTGCAGTATTCTGTCATGCCGCTACGTTGGAACCGCATGCCGCCCAGGGGCAACGACTTTACCACAGGAGGCCCACCATGACTGAAACACGATTGATCCCATCCATTGAAATGAGATTGAGTTCGCTGCTGGAGGTTACCCGCAGAAGGGATCTGGAGAGCGAAGCCCGCGGCAAGGCGGTCAAGCCCACCATTACCATATCCCGCGAGTTCGGCTGCGAAGCCTACCCCATGGCGGAGCGCCTGCAGGCGTTGCTGGAAAAAAGGACCGGAGAGAAATGGGTCGTGATGGACAAGCAGTTGTTGGAAGAGGTGGCCCGCAACCACAACCTGTCGGAGGAACTGTTGAAGGGGCTGGGCAGGAAACTGCGTTTCGTGGAAGAGATGATGGCGACCTTTGCGCCTCACTGGAAGACGGAGAAGGACTATTACCGGCTGCTGTGCCGCCACCTCGCCTCCCTGGCCGCCAAGGGGAACGTGATCATCGTGGGTCGCGGCGGCGCCTTCATCACCCAATCCATGAAGAACTGCCACCACTTTCGCATATACGCCGCACGGGAATTCAAGGCCCGCTCCATCTCCCGGCGGCTCGACATCTCCGTGGAAGAGGCCGCTGATATGCTGGACAGGAAGCAGAAGCAGCGGGACAAATTCATCCGCGACTTCCTTGGCCGGGATGCCCGTGACCTGAGCGTTTACCACCTGGTCTTCAATAATGACAAAAACACGCCGGAGCAGATGGCCCGGACCATCATGGAGTACGTGCTGTCGGCCTGAACCGGCGCGCGTGACGTCGTACGTGCCGAATCCAAAGGGCTGCCTGCCGGCAGCCCTTTTTTTGCGTTCCGGCCGCCCGGAGCATGTGTTGGATAAAATTAACTATAATCCCTATAGATGAATCTATTTTCCTCTTGACAGCCATGCACCGCGTTTGCTAGCCTGTTTCAAAACTGAAACACACCATGGCTGACCGGACAAACTGGAGGCTGAGACGTGTTCCCTTGGGGGGATAGTGTCTCAGCCTTTTTATTTCGGAAAAGGAGCTGAACTTATGAGTATGGGATTAGGCAGAAGGATTGTGGGGATGGTAGTGGCGGTGTTTGTGGCGAGTTTCGCCATCAGCGGATGCGGCAGCGGGGGCTCGTCAGCGAAGACGACCGCTCCCACAGGGGTGAGCGCGGTGTCCGCCGGGGCGGGCCAAGTGACGGTGTCCTGGCAACCGGTCAGCGGCGCCACGTCGTACACCATCTACTGGTCAACCACCAGCGGCGTCACCCCGGCCACCGGCACGAAGATCGCCAACGCCAGTTCGCCCTATACCCATACCGGGTTGGACGCCAACACCGCCTATTATTACATCGTCACCGCAGTCAACGGCGCCGGGGAAAGCGCGCCGTCGAACCAGGTGGCCGTAACCGGCTCGGCTACCCCCGCTGTTCCGGTTGGGCTCGCCGCCATCGGCGGCGCCGGTCAGACGACCATGGCCTGGGGCGGCGTATCCGGCGCCACGTCGTACAATCTCTACTGGTCCACCCAGAGCGGCGTCACGACGGCGACCGGCACAAAGATCGCGAATGTCGGTTCTCCCTATACCCATACGGGCCTGAGCGCCAACACCACCTACTACTACATAGTCACTGCCGTGAACGGTGCCGGGGAAGGCGTGGCGTCGGACCAGGCATCGGCCACCACCGCTACGGTTGCCGGGAACCCGCCGGCCGCGCCGACCGGAGTCGCCGTCACCAGCGGTACCAACCAGACCACGGTGTCCTGGCAGCCGGTCAGCGGCGCCGCCTCGTACAACATTTACTGGAGCAACGACCCCGGCCACGTGATGGCGAGCATGTCAGCGAAGATCACCGGGGTGACGAGCCCTTACCGCCACACCGGCCTGGACGCCGACACCGAGTACGCCTACGTCGTCACCGCTCTGAACGCATCCGGGGAGAGCATCGAATCCGCACCCATCGTCTCCGCCAGGACCCCGGCCATCGACGGCGTTGCCCTGTACGCCGCGAATTGCAGCGGCTGCCACGGGTCGCTGGCGGGCTCCTCAAAAAGAGGGGTGACCGCGGCCCAGATACAGGCGGCGATCGGCAGCATCGGCGCCATGGGGTCCCTCGGCAGCCTGATTGCGTCGCAAGTCCAGGCGATCGCGGACGTGCTCGGCTTCTAGGCCCTGCCGGCCGCCAACCGGGCAACGGATCACTCTTCTGTCTGCAAAATGTCCAATCAAGCTGACCGGAAAACTGGAGGCCGGGACTTTGGAGCGATAATGGCGCTCAATTTCCCGGCCCCTCTGTAGCAGCGGATAGCACGCAGGAGTACCGCCGGCTCCGCCGGAGGAAAAACCACACCAGGAGGCTCAAATGAAGAGCAGATTACCACGCATGTTACTTGCAGCAACGGCTGTTTCGTCCCTCGGCCTGGCTGCCGGCTGCGGCAGTTCCAGCACACCGACCGGTACAGCGGTTTCCGCGCAGGAGAAGACCATCGGCTACGTGATCGATACCGGCGGTTCCGCCACGGCAAAACCGCCGGGAGTCACCATCATTGACCGGACAACGAATAGCGTCAAAAAGACGGTCAGGTTCACCACCGGGATCGCCAGCTCCGGCCACTTTGCCAACGTGACCGCCGACGGCTCCGAGCTGTGGCTGTGCACCAACGATCCGAACGGCGGCGTGGGGACGGTGAACGTGATCAAGACCGCGGTGTTCGACAGGTACAGCACCATCAACTCCAGCAACAAGAACGAGTTCATCGTGGCGTCCTACAACGTCGGGTGCGGCATCCAGAGCACCCAGACGCCGGACGGCAAGTACCTCTTCACCTCGTCCAACCAGGGGAGCCAGGGGATCAACGTGTTCGACGTGAAGAACCATCTCTACCTGGGCAATATCGCCAACGACAACACCGCGCCCCATGTGGGTGCCGTGTCTCCCGACGGCAAGGTCTACTACACCACCACGGCCCAGAAGTACCATGCCGTGGGGTATGACATCACCAGCCTTCCCTCCCGGGTGCCCACCGCCGCCGACAAGGTCCTGGACGTGGACTTCGGCTACGGCAACCTCCACGCGCTGCGTTTGCACCCCAACGGCAAATATCTCTTCGTGGGGAACGCCACCTGGCCGGTTTCCGCGGGCAAAACCAACACCTCCGGCACCAACGTGATAGAGATTGCCGCCAAGAAGATCGTCGCGCGGGTTGACAGCACGCCCCACAACTACGCCATCTCCCCGGACGCGAAATACCTGGCCTCCACCGACAACTCCACGGGTGATTGCGACTATGTCGGCGACGAAGGTGCCTTGGTGCAGTTCGTTGAGATCTCGACGCTGCTGTCCGCCACCCCGGATCTCTCCAAGATCAAGGCCCTGGATCAGTTCCACAGGGACAATCTGGGTGGCAGCCACGCCGCCTGGGATCCGGTCACCAATCTGTTCTACTATTCCGTGGGCGATACCACAGGCCAGGGCTGGCTCTACGTGCTCAACACCGCCAACCTGGCGGCCACACCGGCCAGCGTGAGCGTGGTGGTGGACAAGGCCAAGATCGGC
>JAATGX010000187.1 GCA_015688915.1 Desulfuromonadales bacterium | reverse complement strand
TCGTAGGCCACCACCCTGTATTTCAGGGAAGCGCGGTCAACCTGGGGATACCCGGTTTCCAGGCCCCACATCCCCTCGGTCCAATGGTAAGGCTTGTCGCAACTGACGCCGCTGGCCAGGTCCAGTCCGGTCATGCTCGGGATGGCCCGCGCCTTGGCCACCAGGCTGTCGCGATCGAGATCGATGGTGGAAATGACGCCGTTCTGGGCCCCCTTGTCCCGCAGGTGCCGGGTCAGGGCGCGGGTATCCAGTCCATGGATGCCGACCACGCCGTTCTCCTTGAGATAGGCGTCCAGGCTCATGGTGGCGCGCCAGTTGGAGTAGCAGTCCTGATACTCCTTGACGATGAAGCCGGACAGGAACAGCCCCCGGCTCTCGATATCCTCCGGGTTGACACCGGTGTTGCCCACCTGGGTATAGGTCATGGTGACCATCTGCCCGCGGTAGGAGGGATCGGTCAGGACCTCCTGATAACCGGACATGGCGGTGTTGAAGACCACCTCACCCGTGGCTTCGCCGCCGGCGCCGAACGATTTGCCTTCGAAGATGCGCCCGTCAGCGAGCGCAAGAACAGCTTTCATACGTTAAGACTCCTTTTCAGATAACTCGATAACGCTAGCGCCCGGAGAACATGACCCTGCCACCCAGGATGGTGCAGGCTGAGGCCCCCGTGACGTTCCATCCCAGAAAAGGCGAATTCCCGGACTTGCCGGCCAGCGCCTCTTCGGTCACCCGCCATTCCCGGGCAGGGTCGATCACCGTGATGTCCGCCACAGCTCCCGGCTTGAGGGTTCCGCGGTCAATACCGATAATTTTCGACGGGTTGGCCGACATCTTTTCGACCAGTTGATTAATGGTCAGGACACCGTCTGCCACCAGTTTCAAGGAGAGCGGCAGGGATGTTTCCAAACCGATGATACCGTTCAGGGCCACGGTGAATTCCACGTCCTTCTCATCCAGGTGGTGCGGGGCATGATCCGTGGCAATGCAATCGATGGTGCCGTCCTTCAGCCCTTCCTTGATGGCCGCCACATCCTCCGCTTCCCGGAGCGGCGGGTTCATCTTGGCGTTGGTGTCGTACCCCCGCACCGCGTCGTCGGTCAAGGTGAAGTAGTGGGGCGCTGTCTCGCAGGTCACCTGCACGCCGCGGGACTTGGCCTCGCGGATGATAGCCACCGAGCCTTTGGTGGAGACATGGGCGATGTGGAGCCGGGAACCGGTGTACTCGGCCAGCATCACATCACGGGAGGTGGCGATATCCTCGGCCACACGGGGAATCCCTTTCAGGCCCAACTCCGTGGAGGTGAATCCTTCGTTCATGACCCCCTCCCCCACCAACGCCAGGTCCTCGGCATGGGAGATGACCAGGATGCCAATACCCCGTGCGTATTCCAGGATGCGGCGCATCAGCTCGCTGTTCACGACCGGCCTGCCGTCGTCCGAGACCGCCACGCAGCCGGCCTCCTTCAACTCGCCCATCTCGGCCATCCGCTCGCCGGCCAGGCCGTAGGTGATGGAACCGACCGGGAAGACGTTGGCAAAGCCCTCGGCCCTGGCCTTGTTGATGATGTAACCGGCAATGGCCTTGTTGTCGATCACCGGCTTGGTGTTGGGCATGCAGCAGACCGAGGTGAAGCCTCCGGCGGCGGCGGCCCGGGTGCCGCTGACGATATCCTCCTTGTACTCCAGTCCCGGATCGCGCAGGTGCACGTGCATGTCCACCAGTCCCGGCACCACGTAGTGCCCCGAGGCGTCGATCACCTCGGCGCCGGCCGGCGCCTTCAGCCCCCGGCCGATCTCCCTGACCAGCCCGTTTTCAACCGCCACGTCCGCAACCTCGTCCAGCCCCTGGGAAGGATCGATCACCCTTCCGCCTTTGATCAGAAGATTCATATGGTCACCTCGGTAAGAAATTGAAAAAAGTCAAATCTGCCACAGAGACACGGAGACACTGAGAAAAGACGAGAGAGAAAAACGGATTCTGAATGATGCATTTGGCCTTCTCCAAAAATGATTTTGATGTTCTCTGTGTCTCTGTGGCAGATGTTCGATTTCAGTCCCTTATTCCGCCATCTCTCCGCCGCAGACGTGGTACAGCATGGCCATCCTCACCGCCACGCCGTTCTCCACCTGCTTGAGGATGTGGGACTGGCCGCCGTCCACCACGTAGGAGGACATCTCCACGCCGCGGTTGATCGGGCCGGGATGCATGACCATGGCATCGGGTTTGGCCAGCCTGAGGTTCTCCGGGTTGAGGCCGAAGTAGCGCGAGTATTCGCGGGTGTTGGGCATGAGGGTCTTGCCTTGGCGCTCCTGCTGGATGCGCAGCATTATCACCACGTCGGCGTCCTGGATCGCTTCCTTCATGGTGGCGCATACCGTGACATTGCCCAGCCGTTCCACACCGGGCGGCATCATGGTGGGCGGCCCGGCCAGGCAGACATGGGACCCCATCTTGGTCAGCCCCTGGATGTCGGAGCGGGCCACCCGGCTATGGGTGATATCGCCGACAATGGCGACTTTCAGGCCGTCCAGCCGGCCGAAACGGTCCCTTATGGTCAGCAGGTCCAAAAGTCCCTGGGAGGGGTGCTCATGGGCGCCGTCGCCCGCATTGATGATCGAGCAGTTGACCTTTTTGGCAAGATGGTAATGTGATCCGGAGACGGCATGGCGCATGACGATGATGTCCGGCTTCATGGCCAGCAGGTTGAGGGCCGTATCCGCCAGGGTCTCTCCCTTGGTGGACGAACTGGTGGAGGGAGAAATGTTGACGGTGTCCGCCGAAAGCCGCTTGGCGGCAATCTCGAAAGAGGTGCGCGTCCGGGTGGACGCCTCGTAGAACAGGTTGACGATGGTTTTCCCTCGCAGCGTGGGAACCTTCTTGATCGCGCGGCTGTTGATCTCCCTCATGCTCTCCGCGGTTGCGAGGAGCAGTTCGATCTCCTGCCGGTTCAGATCCCTGAGCGCAATGATGTCCTTATGTTTGAACTCCATAGCCCCTCCCCTTGTTATTTTTCCAGAACGACTTCGACAGGCTGATTCTTTTCGTTGAAACGTACCGCCACATTTTCCTTCAGGCTGGTGGGGACGTTGCGCCCCACAAAATCGGCTCGGATCGGCAGTTCGCGGTGTCCCCGGTCGATCAGCACCGCCAGTTGGATGCTGCCGGGCCGGCCGTGATCCATCAGCGCGTCCATGGCGGCCCGGATGGTACGCCCGGTAAAGAGCACGTCATCCACCAGCACCACCCGCTTCCCCTCAAGGGAGAACGAGATGTCGGTCTTGCCTACCGGCAGATGGGCGCCGTGGCTCTTGATGTCGTCGCGATAGAGGGTGATGTCGACGGCGCCGACCGGCACCCGTTCCCCTTCGATGACCTCCATGCAGTGCCCGATCTCCTCCGCCAGGAAAGCCCCCCCGGAACGGATGCCGATCAGGACCACGTCCCGCACCCCCTTGTTCCGCTCCAGGATCTCGTGGGAGATGCGTGTCAATGCCCGCTTGATGCCGCTTTCGTCCAAAAGAACCGTCGTGTTGTCCGTCATCGCAGTCCGCCTTTCTCCGGGCACAAAAAAAGAGCCTCACCGCGCCATGCGGCAAGACCCCTCGCTATTTGTTTCGACTCGATCATCGGTGTAACCTTTGCCAGCCTCTCGGACCGGATTAAAAGGTAGTTGTGTATGTGGTGTCGGAACTGTACCATCGTCCAACGGCAAGGTCAAGGATTATCCTTTGCCGGCGGCCAGCGGCTCATCCAGCACCACCAGGTAGCCGTCCGGGTCGAAACACCACATCTCCTTGACGCCGTATGGTTTCATTTCCAACGGATAGAGGATCTCCATCTCCTCCTCCATGATGGCATCGGAGATCTCCTCGATGTCCTCCACCTCGAAGTGCAGGGTCATCCCGATACCCCGGGGAAACATGCCCAAACGGTGCTCCAGCACCGGGTGGGTCCTGATCACATCGTCCTCCTCCACAAACACGATGGCAATTCCCCCCATATCCAGGACCATGTGTTCCGGGGCGCCGGGAACCGTGAACGAGCGTTGTACCGGCAGGCCCAGGATGCCGGCGTAGAATGCCTCGGACACCACCAGTTGCGATACGACGAGTTGGATGGAATGCTGGTCGCGATGGGCCTTCATTCAAGCCTTTGGAACAGCATGGAGGTATAGCCGGACAGACGCGAGAGCCAGTTCGAGTAGATGAGAACGCCCACCACGATCAGGAACAGGCCGGTAACGATCTCGAACACCCTGATGTACTTTTTGAAGCGGTTGAAAACCGACAGGAACTGGTGCATGGCAAGGGAGGAAAGCAGAAACGGGATGCCCAACCCCAGGGAGTAGATCAAGAGCAGCAGGATGCCTTTGTATACCTCCTCCTTGGTGGCGGCCACCATGAGGATTGTCGCCAGGATCGGCCCGATGCAGGGGGTCCAGCCGGCGGCAAAGGCGAGCCCCACCAGAAAACTGCCGATATAACCGGCTGGTTTGTGGTGGATCGTGATCCTTTTTTCTCCCAGAAGGAATTGGATGGGTATCAGGCCGGTGATGTGGACGCCGAACAGGATGACCAGCAGGCCGCCGATCTTGCGTATAAGGGCGGTGTGACTGGACAGGAACGACACCAGAAAGGTGGCCGAAGCCCCCAGC
>JAATGX010000311.1 GCA_015688915.1 Desulfuromonadales bacterium | reverse complement strand
TCCAGCTCCTCCGCTCCGAAGCGCAGTTGTTCCAGCATGTCCAGCGCGGGCTCCAGCCCGGCAAACACGGCATAGCCCCCCTCGAAGGGGTTGCTGCGGAAGAACAGGTCGAACACGGCCGGCTTGTCCGCCATACCCTCCTCCAGGTAGCCGGCCAGCATGGTCAGTTCGTACAGGTCCGTCAAAAGCGGCGAGTAAAGCATGATTGCCCCCTTGGGGTCGAGGTCATGTTGCACCAAAGATGTCCGCAGTCGCAGAAAACAAAACAGGGCCGCAGCAGGGTGCCGCGGCCCTCCTTGGCCGTGCGTTCAGACAAAATTGGCTGAAGACCTCTCCCTTATATCCGGTTTAGGGGCGCTTTGACAATCAGAATCCGCCCTGGCTCCCGGTTACCGGCACTGCAATCCGGCGCGCAGGTTGGTCAGGTTTCTCCGCATCAGGGAGATGAAGGTGGCGCCTTTGTCAAAATCATCCTTGCTGATGTTGTGGGCGCCGTGGAGCAACAGGACGGACGCCCCGCTCTCTTTGGCGATCATCTCGGAGACGCGTGGGGAGAGCAGTTCCTCGCTGAAGACATACTTCAGGTCCATGGCCCTGACCTGCTTGACCAGCGCGATCAACTTGGCCGGTGTCGGCTCGGCATCGGCGTTGACGGCCGAGGCGGACTCGTAGCGAAGCCCGTAGCGATGGGCAAGGTAGCCGAAGGCGTAGTGGCCGCCGTGCAGGAACACCCGCTTGGCGCAGGATGAGAGGCCCGCCTTGTAGTCATCGTCGAGCTTTGCGAGGTCGGCCTTCAAAGCGGCGGCGTTGGCCAGGTAGTAGGCCTTGTTGACGGGGTCTTTGCCGCCCATGCCGGCGGCGATGTTGTCCACCATGACCCGGGCATTGGCGAAATCTAGCCAGATGTGCGGGTCCATGCCCCCTCCGTGGTGGTGATGCCCCGTTTCTTCGTGGTCATGTTCGCCTTCCTCCTCTTCCTCGCCGGCCTTGAGAAAAGTGACGCCCCTGCTGGAGTCTATCAGCGCCACGGTGCCGACATTCAGGCCTTTGACGAACTTCACCGCCCAGGGTTCCATGAACTCGTTGGTGAAGACGAACAGGTCCGCCTTGGTGACCCTGACGGCGTCTTCCGGCTTTGGAGAAAAGGCGTGCGCCTCCACGCCGGGCGGAAGCAGGAGGCTGACATCCGCCTTGTCGCCGCCGATGGTCCGGGCAAAGTCGTACAGGGGATACAGTGTCGTCACCACAATCAGCTTTTTGGTGACCGCGGGAGCAACCGTCGCCTCTTTTTTCCGGCAGGCGCACGCCAGTGTCAGGCACATGATCAGGAAAACCGTTATGCGAACGTGCCTCATGGATGTATTTCCTTATTTCCTGAACGCTGCCCGCACCTGTTGCACGTGCCGGTGATCTCCACTGTTTGCCGGCGAACGTCGAATCCGGCGCGCAGGGCTGTCTCCCTCAGCATCGTGGTTACATTTTCGTCCAGAATCTCGGCAGCTTCCCGGCACATCCCGCAGATCAGGAATTGGCCTGTGTGGGGTGTTTGCGGATCAACGCACCCAACAAAGGCATTGAGAGAGGCAAGACGATGCACCAGGCCCTGTTCCTGGAGGAATTCCAGGGCACGGTACACCGTCGGCGGTGCGGCCCGTTGTTCCTTCATCAGCGCCTCCAGGATGTCATAAGCGCCAACGGGCCGATGGCTCTCCCAGACCAATTCCAGCACGCGACGACGCAGGCCGGTAAGCCGGGCTCCCTTTTGGCCGCAGAGGTGCTCCGCATTCTGAAGTGCGTCGTTGACACAGCACGCATGGTCATGGTCAACGGATTTGAACGCCTGCGCATGTTTCCGCATACACAACTCCTTAAATCTTCGAATGATGTTATAACATAACCATTATTGCCGCATGGTGCAACAAAGGAAGTGGGAGCATGTTTTTTTTGATTGTTAAATGTTATGTTATAACATAATGTATATCTTGGCTGCCGGCAGAGAGCCGGACACAATCATCAGCAGCGGGGGCAACGGTATCATGATGGCATTTAAAACGCAGATGGAGAGGCGCCATACGCTGGCCTCCGCAATGGGCCGGCCGAACGAGCCCCGCGGCCTGGTTTCTCCCTTCGGCCTTGCGGCCTGGCAGCGAATCGCTCTGGGTCTGTTCGTTCTTTCCATTCTCTGGCTGGCAATCGCCTGGGCGGTGAGTCTGTGATCCCGGCTCCTGTCATCAGTATCGAAAACCTGACGGTCACCTACGGCCGTCGCCCGGCTGTGCATCATGTGGAAGGTTGTTTCGACTCCGGCAGCCTGACCGCCATCGTCGGCCCCAACGGCGCCGGCAAAAGCACCCTGATGAAGGCGGTCGTCGGCCTGCTCGCACCTGCGGAAGGCTGTATCCGCTGGGACGGGATCGACCGCCTCCGCGACATTGCCTACCTGCCGCAGCAGGCCGAGATCGACCGCAGCTTTCCGATCACGGTCGGCGACACGGTGGTGGCGGGCTGCTGGCGGGAGATCGGGGTACTTCGGGGCGTCACGCCGGTTCTGTGGCGTCGCGCCATCGAAGCCCTCTCCGCAGTCGGGCTCGAAGGTTTCGGGCGCCGCCTGATCGGCAGCCTGTCAGCCGGGCAGTTCCAGCGCGTACTGTTTGCCCGCCTGTTACTGCAAGAGGCGCCGGTCATATTGCTCGACGAGCCGTTCACCGCCATCGACGGCCGAACCACGGCGGATCTGCTGGCCCTGGTGCGGCGCTGGCATGGCGAGTCAAAGACCATCATCGCCATCCTGCACGACTTCGACCTGGTGCGCGAATACTTCCCAATGACCCTGTTGCTCGCGCGCGAATTGATCGCCTGGGGGCCGACCCGGGAGGTGCTTGCGCCCGCAAATCTTCTGGTCATGCGACGGATGTCGGAGCAATGGGACGATGACGCCGTGACCTGCTCCCGGAGGGCGGCTTGAGGCCATGACCATGTGGCACGCGTTAGTCGGACCGTTCATGGAGTACGGTTTCATGCGGAGGGCCCTCGTTGCCTGCCTGGCGCTGGCGATCGGCTCGGGCCCGATCGGTGTGCTGCTGCTGTTGCGGCGCATGAGCCTGGTGGGGGATGCCATGTCCCATGCCGTGCTGCCCGGCGCTGCCATCGGCTTTCTGCTGGCCGGCCTGTCGCTCTGGGGAATGACGATCGGCGGCTTTGTGGCGGGCCTCAGCGTCGCCATCCTTGCCGGGGTTGTGAGCCGAAACACCGCGTTGCGCGAAGACGCGAGCTTTGCCGGGTTTTATCTTGCCTCGCTGGCGCTCGGCGTGCTCCTGGTTTCCACCCACGGCAGCAACATTGATCTCCTCCACATCCTCTTCGGCACCATTCTGGCGGTGGACAATGCCTCGCTGTTTCTGGTGGGCGGCATTGCGTCATTCAGCACCCTGGCGCTGCTGGCCATCTACCGCCCCCTGATCCTCGAATGCTTCGATCCCGGCTTTCTGCGCGCGATCGGCGGACGCGGCTCGCTCCATCACCTTGCCTTCCTGGTTCTCGTCGTCATGAACCTGGTTGCCGGCTTCCAGGCATTGGGGACATTGATGGCGGTCGGCCTGATGATGCTGCCGGCCGCGTCGTCGCGATTCTGGGCCCGGGAAGTCTGGACCATGGCGCTCACCGCCATGTCCATCGCCTTTCTGTCGGGCTTCATCGGCCTGCTCGGCTCCTATCGTTTCGGCCTGCCCTCGGGCCCGGCGATCGTGTTGACCGCGAGCCTTTTCTATATCGTTTCCATTTTAACCGGCCGCCACGGCGGGCTGCTTTCGCAGTTCATGGCCGGCCGGCATCTCACGGGATAAGGAGCGTTACACCATGAAAAAATTGATTGCGGGTGTTCTCGTCGCTATGTTCGGCTGGGCGGGCCCGGCCTCGGCAAAGGAGCTGGACGTGGTGGTCAGCTTTACCGTTCTGGCGGACATGGTACGGCACGTGGGGGGCGATCACGTGCACGTCAGAAGCCTGGTCGGCCCCAACGGCGATCCCCATGTGTACGAGCCGACGCCCCAGGACGGCAAAGCCCTCGCAAAGGCCGATCTCGTCATCGTGAGCGGTTTGGGGCTCGAAGGATGGATGGACCGTCTGATCAAGGCGTCCGGCTACAAAGGCGCGATCATAGTCGCTTCCAACGGCGTCGTGACCCGCACGATGGATGAGGACGGCAAGGAGATCACCGATCCCCATGCCTGGAACAGTGCCGCAAACGGCGCGATCTACGCTCGGAACATCACCGCCGCCCTTGCCAAGGCCGATCAGCGGCATGCCGCGGATTACCGGGAACGGGGCAAGAAGTACGAACAGCAGCTCCAGGCGCTGGATACCTGGGCGCGTCAACAGGTTGCCGCCCTTCCCGCGAAAAAGCGCAGGGTCATCACCAGCCACGACGCCTTCGGTTATCTCGGCGCAGCCTACGGAATCGCGTTCCATGCCCCGGTGGGCTTTTCCACCGAGTCCGAGGCCTCGGCGACCACTATCGCCGGCCTGATCAATCAGATCAGAAAAGAGGGGATCAAGGCGCTCTTCCTGGAAAACTCCAACGATCCCCGGCTGGTGCAACAGATCGCTTCCGAGACCGGCGCACACCTGGGCGGCACGCTCTATGCCGAGGCGTTATCCAAACCGGATGGCCCGGCGCCGGATTATGTGGCCATGTTCCGTCACAACATAACGCTTCTCGTCAAAGGGATGGCGGCAAATTGACCACGGAGTCCCGTCACGCACGAAATGAGTTGGCCACCTCCCGGAGACCATGATTTTGATACCGGGGCGCATATGAGTTCTGGACTCGCGGGGGGAGAAAAGGGTACGGTACAGGGGTAGCCAGACGCATAATCATCCTCCCAAAGGAGTATTTACATGAAACATGCCTCATTCGTAACCAGTATGTGTACCTTGGTGCTCGCATCGTGCATCGCCAGCTCCGTTATGGCGTCGGAACCCGTGAAGCACTACGAATTGCGGGACTTTTTCGGCAAGCCCGAGCGTTCGTTCTTCCGCCTCTCTCCCAACGGAAAAGCCCTTGCATTCATGCAGCCCTACGAGCGACGGGAAAACCTGCATATGGTGCTCCTGCCGCCGGACGGCACACCGCCTGATTTCAGCACGGCCCGCCGCCTGACCACTGAAACGGAAAGGGATATCCAGGGATACTTCTGGAAGGGCGACAGCCATATCCTCTATGTTAAAGATTTTGGCGGGGACGAAAACTACCACGTCGTATCTGTTGACGTGCAAAGCGGCGAGATAAAGGATCTCACGCCGCTTCCAAAGATCCGGGCATCGGTCGTGGACGATCTGTTGGAGGATCCGGATCACGTGCTGATACAACACAACACAAGAGATCCGAACGTCTTTGACGTGTATCGGATCAACGTGAAAACCGGGGAATCCGTGCTGGTTGCACAAAACCCGGGCAACATCACCAGTTGGCTCACCGACCATGGGGGGCGGGTCCGCATTGCCACGACAACCGACGGCGTGAACACCAGTCTCCTGTATCGGGCTTCGGAGAAGGACCCGTTCAAGACCATCCTGACCACGGACTTTCGCACCTCGGTGGAGCCATTGTTCTTCACGTTCGACAATAAATCCCTGTATGCCCTCTCAAACCGCGGACGGGACAAGAGCGCGCTTGTGGTACTCGATCCGGACACCGGCAAGGAATCCAAACCGCTCTTCGAAAATCCGGATGTGGACCTGGATGGCGCGTCCTATTCCCGTAAGCGCAAGGTGCTCACCCAGGTAAGCTTCGACACCTGGAAAGAACAGCGCCATATCTTTGACCCCGAGACCAAGGCCCTCTTTACGAAGCTCCAGGAAAAACTGCCCGGCTATGAGGTGGCCATCCAGAATGAAAATCTCGCTGAAGACACGTTCATTGTGGCCGCCTACAGTGATCGCACCCCCGGCACCCGGTACGTCTATTCCGCCAAAACCGGCGCCCTGACGACGCTTGGAGAGATCAATCCCCGGATCGATCCGGCCCACATGGCATCCATGAAGGCCGTAACCTATACCACGAGGGACGGCCTGAAAATCAACGGCTACCTTACTCTTCCCGTGAATCGGCCGGCCCGGAATCTTCCCGTTATCATCAATCCCCACGGTGGCCCCTGGGCCCGGGATTCCTGGGGGTTTGACCCCGAGGTGCAGTTTCTGGCCAACCGCGGTTTTGCCGTGTTCCAGATGAACTATCGCGGCTCCACCGGTTACGGCCGGGCCTTTTGGGACAAAGGCTTCAAACAGTGGGGCAGGACCATGCAGGACGACATCACCGACGGCGTCACCTGGCTCATCCGGGAAGGCATTGCCGATCCCAAACGTGTGGGCATCTATGGCGGAAGCTATGGAGGCTACGCCACGCTGGCCGGCGTGGCCTTTACCCCCGGCCTCTATGCCGCCGCTGTCGACTATGTGGGCGTTGCGAATCTTTTCACCTTCATGAATACGATCCCTCCCTACTGGACGCCGCATCTGAAGATGATGCACGACATGGTGGGCGATCCGGAACAGGACAAGGAACTTCTCAGGGCAACGTCCCCGGTCTTTCATGCCGACAAGATCACGACACCGCTGTTCATCGCACAGGGGGCCAACGACCCCCGCGTGAACAAGAACGAATCCGACCAGATGGTCGAGGCGTTGAGGAAACGCGGCGTCGAGGTTCAGTACATGGTGAAAGCCAACGAGGGGCACGGGTTTCACAATGAAGAAAATCAATTCGACTTTTATGGCGCCATGGAGGCGTTTTTCAAAAAATATCTCAACTGAATAACTCACACATGACCGTGGTGCCGTCATGGCCCGCCTTGAGGTTGGTTATTTCGAGTATGGGGCCTCCCTGTTTGATCCGTTATATCTTGGTTTGTGCTGCGTACTGGTGACTTATTGTGGTTCCGGCCCGGTGGTGACCTGAACAAATCCCGAAGGCCTGATCCATTTCGAAAAAGCGGCCTTTACCTGGCCCGCCGTAATTTTCTGATATTTGTTTGCCGCATGGGCGGGTTCGTCCAAAGGCAAATCCATTTGTGAAAGACCGAGCAGTCCCTGGGCAATACTTGTCGTGCTGGTGTTCGACAACACGACTTGGTGAACAAGGAGATTTTTTGCTTGTAACAGCTCTTCAGGGGATACGGGATTTGTCCTCATGTCCGTGAGGTCCCGCTCTATGATCCGGCGGGCCTTTGAAACATTCCGGGGATCGCAGCCGTAATACACGCCAAAGGTGGAGCGTGTTTTACCGATGTTGGCAAAGGCATCCACGGAATAGACCAGGCCGTTGCTCTCACGGAGGTCATGATAGAGTCTGGTTGCGTAAAACGCGCCCGTAAGTATATGAAGACCGACTTGCAACGGATAGTAATCCGGGTGTGAACTGGTCATGCCAGGAGTCGCTACGAGTTTTACCTCATCC
>JAATGX010000043.1 GCA_015688915.1 Desulfuromonadales bacterium | reverse complement strand
TATCCGTCTTTATCGCGTCCACGATGATCGCCCGGTCATACCCGGCAATGGCCTCCATCAACCGGAGACCGCCGGCATAGGCCTCGATCACGTCCACCCCGGCACTGTCCTCAAGCCGCGGTTTAACCAGCCCCGCCACCTTGATCCCCACGCTGTCGTCGGAGAGGATCGGGTTGCCCAGCCCCACCACGATGGTCCGCATCAGCCCCTGCTCACGGTGCGGACGATCTCGCCCGACACATCGCGGATATTCACCCGGAGCGGCATCCGGCCCACTGCCGCGTGGGTGGCGCAGGAGAGACAGGGATCATAGAGACGAAAGGCCATCTCAATGCGGTTCAGCATCCCCTCTTCCACCACCTTCCCCCTGGTGATGATCCGTTCCGCCGCCTTTTTGACGGACATGGTCATGGCGGCATAATTGTTGGTGGTTCCGACGATCATGTTGACCCTGGTCAGCACCCCGCGCTCGTCGGCCTCGTAGTGGTGAGTGAGCGTGCCGCGTGGCGCCTCGACGCAGCCGACCCCCACGCCGGTGATCGCACCGGGCCGTGTCCTCAGATCCGGGGAGGTGATCTCCGGGTCCTGGGCCAGTTCCAGCATCCGTTCCGACGCATACAGCAACTCCACCAGACGCGCCCAATGGGTTGCCAGCCGGAAGTGGACCGGTTGGTAACGGCCATTGACCCGGCGGCTCCCCAGGGTCTCGTAGAAACGCTCGAACTCCTCCTGGGCCAGCAGGGTGGCCATGGCGTCGGCCACGTTCAGGCGCGACAGGGGCGAGGCGGCATAGACACCGCTGTCCGGGCCGTCCACGAACCCTTTCCAGCCGACTGCCTTGAGGTAGGGATATTTCAGATAGGTCCAGGGCTCGACCCGCTCGGCGATGTGGCTGGCGTAATCGCGCGGATGGTACGTAACCAGCTCCGTGCCGTCCGGCCCCACCACCCGCACGTGGCCGTCGTAGAAATTCGCCCTGTTCTGCCCGTCCACCAGCCCCATGTAGTAGGTGTGGTGGCTATAGGTGTCGGAGGTCACCATGTCCAGGTAGACCCGGTTCTTGAGCACGATATCGTCGAAAATCTTGAGGGTGAAACGGGCAAATTCGATATTCTGTTTTGCTATGCCGACAATCTCGTCCCGCTCGGTGGCCGTGACCGGCCTGCTCCAGCCGCCGGGCAAGCCGGCCACCGGGTGGATGCCGCGTCCTCCCACGGTCTTGATGACGTGGTGGTTGCGGCTGCGACAGTCGATCACTTGGCGCCCCACATCCAGACCAACCTTCCTGATGACACCGAGGATGTTGCGCTCACCGGGAGGCGCATCCGGCCCGATGATGAAATCCGGGCCGCCAAGGGCGTAGAAATGGGTGGTGTGGTCGGTGACGAAGAAGGCCATGTACATCAGTTCCCGCACCTTTTTGGCGGCGGCGGGAGGATCGGCGTTGAACAGGGCGTCCAGCGCCTTTGATGCGGCCATGTGGTGCGCCTCGGGACAGACGCCGCAGATGCGGTTGGTGATGACCGGCATGTCCTCGGCCAGCCGCCCGACGCAGAACTGTTCGAACCCGCGCAGTTCCGGAACCTGGAAGTAGGCGTTGGCCACGTCCCCCTCCTCGTTCAGGAAGATGTCGATCTTGCCGTGCCCTTCCAGCCTGGTGATGGGATCGATGGAGATGCGGCTCATCCGTCCACCCTCCCGCCGATGATGGAGCCGGGCAGGCTGTATTTGTAAAAGGTGCCGGCGTAGTCGGGCACGTCATCCAGCAGGGCTTCGACCCTGGCGGCGATCTCCGCCTCGCTCTTGCCCTTGCAATCGCCGATATCGAGGATCGAACCGAGGGCGGAGACCATCCTGGCCCCCTGGTCGCTGATCCCTTCGGGCGGACCGTAGCAACCGGTGCAGGGCATGTTGGCCTGTGGGCAGGGGGCGCCGCAGCCGTCCCTGGTGGCGATCCCCATGCAGATCAGCCCCTGCTCCAGCAGGCATTTCTCCGGTTCAGGCGTTACCTCCCAGGTACGGTAAAAACGGTCGATCCGCTTCTCCGTCTTGACCCGGCTGCATTCGTCGCACACCGAAAGATGGCCGGCGCCGATCACGCTGCCACGCGGCGGCAATGGCGCACCGCTGATGACCATCTCGATCACGGCCCAGATCCGGTGCGGTTCCGGCGGGCAGCCGGGGATGGAGTAGTCTACCTCAACCACCTGGGAGAGGGTTGTGACCCGGTCGT
>JAATGX010000270.1 GCA_015688915.1 Desulfuromonadales bacterium | reverse complement strand
GCACTCGGGCCTGTCCGCATTTGCCCCGATGGCTGGACACCGCGCCGGTGAACGCTCCCCGCTCGTGGCCGAACAGTTCCGACTCCACCAGATGTTCCGGCAGGGCCGCGCAGTTTACCCGGACCATCGGCTTGGAGTGGCGCTTGCTGTGCTGCTGGATGGCTGTTGCCACCAGTTCCTTGCCGGTGCCGCTCTCGCCGGTGATCAGGATCGTGGAGTCAAGGCCGGCAATGGCGGAAATGGTGCGGAAGAGGTGCAGGATGGCCCGGCTGGTGCCGATGAACCCCTCGAAGGCGCTTCCCAGGCCCATCTGCTCCCGCAGGAGCTGGTTCTCCTCCTTGAGGCGCTGCTTCTCGGTGATGTCGCGGCTCACCAGCAGGGTGCCCAGGTAGAGGCCGTCGGCCTGGCGGATGGGGTAATAGCTGTTCTCGAAATGTTTGCCCTTGACTTCGATCACCCGGTGGGAGTGCTGGATGGTGCCGTTACGGAACCCGGCCAGGAGATTGCCGATCCGGTCGGTGGTGCGCGATGAATGGATGGAGAGGATGTTGCGGCCGATGACAGTGCCCGCCTTGACGCCCCGGATCTCCTCGGCGGTGTGGTTGATGAAGGTCAGGCGATCCTTGGCGTCGATGAAGATGATCCCCTCACCCATGCTCTCCAGGATCGTTTGGTAAATGGTTGGTGTCTCACTGTTTGCGCCCATCGTTCCTCCTTTCCCTCATGTTACCAAAAGGTAACGAATGCGGGGATCGGCAATCAGCAATCAGTAACGAGGCATGTTGTTTCCCGGCAGGACTCCCTTTATTGTTGATTCATACTCCATGCCTTATGCAATTGCCTTGACGTAGATCAAAATTTCCACCATGCAGCTCTTGGTCCATTGACCTGTAGCGTCATCGTGCTAAAGTGAACTCGTGAAGTCTCAGTATAGCTTGCCATACAAGGAGGAAATGACCATGTCACTGGAAGGAAAACAGGCACCGGATTTTTCATTGGAAGGAAGTGACGGGAAACGGCACACAGTGCGGGATTACGCGGGAAAGACGGTGGTTATCTATTTCTATCCCAGGGACAACACCCCCGGCTGCACCAAGGAGGCGTGCGGGTTCAGGGACAACTACCGGCAGTTGCTCGACAGGGGTATCGTCCTGCTGGGGGTCAGCAAGGACAGCGTAGCCTCCCACGGCACGTTCATCGGGAATTACAACCTGCCCTTCGTGCTGCTGTCCGACCCGGACGCCTCCATGATGCAGGCCTACGGGGCATTCGGCGAAAAGGTCATGTACGGCAAGAAGACCGTGGGCACTATCCGTTCAACCGTAATCATCGGGCCGGACGGCATGGTGCAAAAGCAGTGGTCCAAGGTCGCCAAGGCCGAGCAGCATCCGGCCCAGGTGCTGGAGTATCTGGAAAAGGCGGCCTGAAGAATTACAGCCCTTTCACCGCGTAGATCCCCGGCGCGTTGCGCCAGAACCCCTTGTAATCCAGGCCGTAGCCGAACAGGAAGCGGTCCCCCACGTCCAGGCCGGAGAAATCGGCCCTCATGCCGGGGCGCACCTTGCGCAGGTGCAGCTTTTCCACCAATACCGCCAGAAATACCTCACGGGCCCCCTGTTCGCGGCAGTGGTGAGCCAGCGCATCCAGCGTCACCCCCTCATCCAGGATATCGTCCAGGAGCAGCACAGTGCGGTCCCGCACATCCAGCTTCGGCAGCGCCTTCCAGTCCAGACCCGCACCTTTGGTCTTGTCGCCGTAGCGGGTGGCGTGGACATAGTCGATCTCCAGGGGGAAGCGGAACCTGGGCAGGAGTTGTCCCGCAATGATCAGGCCGCCGTTCATGACACAGAGCACCAGGGGGCGTTTATCCCGCAGGCTCTCCGTGATTTCCGCCGCCATCCGGTCGATGGCCCGCTGCACCTCCGCCTCCGTGGCCAGTTGATCGGCCTCTTCGAATATGTCCCATAATGCCTTGTTATCCATGCCGCTTACCTCCTGCCACCCGTTCGATTGCGCCCGGATCGCGGGCCGTGAATAGTTCCCCAAAACCGTTTTGCCTGAAAAGATCCGACACCTCCGCGGCCTGGCCGATACCCACCTCCACCAACAGCCAGCCGCCGGGATTGAGGCATGCCCGGGCCGCCGGGATCAGTGCCCGGTAGGCATCCAGACCGTCCGTGCCGCCGTCCAGCGCGCCCTTTGGCTCGTGATCCCGCACCTCCGGCTCCAGTGCGGCGATATCGGCACGGGGGATGTAGGGAGGATTGGAGACGATCAGGTCGAAATGCCGGCCGGTTACCGGCTCCAGCAAAGAACCGGACAGGAACTCGATGGCCACGCCGTTTTTCGCGGCGTTGCGCCGGGCAACCTCCAGGGCCGCATCGGAGATGTCGATGGCCGCGACCTTCGCGTCGGGCAGGTGCCGTGCCAGCGCCACGGCAATGCAGCCGCTGCCGGTGCCGATGTCCAGCACGCTGGTCGCCTCCGGCATGTGCGACAGCGCCTCGGTTACCAGTGTCTCCGTGTCGTGGCGCGGGATGAGCACGTCGGGCGTGACCCCGAACTCCAGCCCGAAGAACTCCTGGGTGCCCAGGATGTGCTGGAGCGGCTCGCGCCTGGCGCGGCGGGCCACCATGGCGCGAAAGGTCGCCAGTTCCGCCTCGTTCAGCGGCCGTTCAAAGTTGAGATAGAGCCCCACCCGGTCCAGCCCGGTGGCAGCGCAGAGCATCCACTCCGCCTCTAGGCGGGCATTCTCCACCCCCTTGCCGGCCAGATACTCCCTGGTCCAGGCGAGGATCTTGATGGTTGTCCATGTTTCCTGCTGCATGGCGTGACCTTACCCGGCACGGGTCGTCCCGTCAAGAAATTCCGGGAGGGGTGGCACGGGGGAACAGTACCGGGGAATCATGCCCCAGGCATCGTGCGGGCAGGTTAATTCGGGGAGCGGAACATGCGGCGGAAGAACTCTATTGCGGAACGGCTGAAAATGTTGAACAGCGCAATGACCTTACCGCTGCGGGATTTGGGGGAGCGTAACCCCTGCACATTTGGCCCGGTTCCAGCCAGTTGTAGTTTCTTTACAGAGCCCGCTTGAGCGCCTTATCAAAGGAAAACACCTGTTGCCCCCCGATCCTGGCTTTGGCTATCAGCACGCAGTCAACAATATCGAGGTTATTATCTGCGTAAACCCGCAACGCATCGACCAGTCCCGACTTGTCCTGGTTAACAATGCCCTTGTACTGCAGGAGGCCAATCAGGATATTCGCTGTCTCCACCTTGGGAACCTTGTAAAATTTCATCAAGATATACACGCACTCAACCAGCACGCTCTCCAGGATAATCGCGGTTTTCGCCCCTGACCGGACAGACTCGAAAAACCGCTCCGCTTCGTCAAACTGCTCGGGGACATCCCGCAGCAGATACCGAAGCACGGTATTGGTGTCTGGAAGGTAGTTAGCTGCCTTTGCCATGTGCCACATCCTTCCAGACTTTTTCTCTTATCTCGTGAAGCGGTGCGGCTGGCACCGCATACCCATTCAGTGAACCGGCGACACTTTTTACCGGCCTCAGGATAACCATATTCCCCTGCACCTCTATTTCCACCGTCGAGCTGTCTAATGCGGTACGTGCTGCCCGTGGCAACGTAAGCTGTCCCTTGGATGTAACTTTCGCAGTTGCCAACATTTTTCGACCACCTTATAAATGAATTACACATTACTCATTGATAAAGTAATGTGTAACTACAATTTAGTCAAGACTTCTGAGCATGTTCGGCAAACATCGAAAAAGAAGTTTAATTTTATCAACTGATATGATACGTATTCAGGTTAACTGGATAGTTTAATTGTGTAGGGAGGTTGCGAATGTCTGAGCAGAACCCGCAGGTCATGCTGGAAACATCCATGGGGAACATCAAGGTGGAACTCTTCAGGGAGAAGGCCCCCATCACGGTCAAAAACTTCCTCTCTTACGTCAAGGACGGCTTTTACGACGGACTGGTCTTCCACCGGGTGATCAAGGAGTTCATGATCCAGGGGGGCGGTATGGATGCGGAGCTGGTAACAAAGAAGCCGAAGTTCGCCATCAAGAACGAGGCCACCAACGGGCTCGCCAACACGCGCGGCACCCTGGCCATGGCCCGCAGCGCCATGGTTGATTCGGCCACCTGCCAGTTCTTCATCAACGTGGTGGACAACCCATTCCTGAACCACCAGGGGAAACAGCAGGACGCCTTCGGCTACTGCGTTTTCGGCCAGGTGCTGAAAGGCATGGAGGTTGTGGACGAGATCCGCGCCGTCAAAACCGGCACACAGAAGGGGCATTCCGACGTGCCGGTCGAACCGGTATTCATAAAGAGCGTCCGATTGATCGAACAGGAGGGGGAATAACCATGGAAAGCAATCAGGTCTGTTATACCTTTGACGCGGCCGTTGAAAAGGCCATTCAGATGGAGGAGGAAGGGTTCCGCAACTACCTGGAAGCCATCCGCAAGGTAACCAACAAAGGGGCCCGCGAGATCCTCAGGGACAACGCCCTGGACGAACTGGAGCACAAGCACCAACTGGAAAAGGCGCTGCTGGAGGGACGCATGGAAGGGGGCGAAGCGCTCGACCAGCCGGTCCCCACCATGCACCTGGACTATGTGTTCAAGAAAGAGGAGCTCGGGCCTGACTCAGGCGTGCGCGAGGCGTTGGTCTACGCCATTCACCTGGAAAAAGGTGCGGTCGACTACTACGGCAGCGTTTCATCATGCTGCGCCGGAGCGCCCATGGGGCAGCTTTTCGCCAAACTGCTGAAAGAAGAGACCCGTCATCTACAGGCGCTGGAAGACCTGTACGAACGGCATTTCATGACCGAAAACTAGTTTCCGCGCGGTGGTGCGGTCCATCGGCCGCACCACCCTCTTCTTCCCGCGCGCCCTCCAGGATTTTTTCCGCTCCCCGTTTGACATTCCTGAAGTAACATCCACAATTGATGGCAGATAACATCCGCACCGGCGGCTGGTCGACGTCCATGACCGCGCCCGCCTGACGCCGTTCGTCAAACGGGTGCCTGCCGGATGGCTGAAATGGCAGCGGAGATAACCCGCACCAAAAAGGAGTTTCACATGAAATCGACACTCACCGCAGGATTGGAACATACCCTTCGCTTTCGTGTCACACGCGAGAAGACCGTCCCCTTTGTCTATCCCGAGTCGGACCTGTTCAGGGAAATGCCGGATGTCTTTGCCACCGCCTTCATGGTGGGATTCATGGAATGGGCCTGCATGGAGGCGCTGCGCCCCTACCTGGATGAGGGAGAACGCACCCTGGGCACCATGATCAACGTCACCCACCAGGCCGCCACACCGCCCGGCATGGAGGTAACAGCCCATGTCCGCTGTATCGAGGTTGACGGCAAGCGCACCGTGTGGGAGATCGAGGCCCGCGACGAAGTCGATCTCATCGGCAAGGGAACTCACGAGCGTTTCGTCGGCGACATGGAAAAGTTCAGCGGCCGGGTGGCGACAAAACAGCAGGCGCACAAGGGGTAGGCAGTACCGTCAATTCATCTGGAAAAAAACGCCGGAAGCTGCTACGTTTTCACAATCAGACAGGCCCGGCCGGTGAGAAGAGTAGTGACGTCAACGATAAAAAGGGGGTTGTCATGAAATGTAACCGCAGAGAGTTCCTGAAGGTCGGTGTCATGGGCACCACCTCGGCCCTGATCGCCACCAACGCCCTGGCCGAGGCCGTGCAGCAGTACGCGGCGGCGGAGCCGTTCGCCTTTCCCGATCCGGTCTACCGCATCCTGGGCAGGACCGGGATGAAGGTCGCCATGGTCGGCTTCGGCGCCATGCTGACCCCCGAGGCCGAGGTGATCAGGGTTGCCCTGGACCACGGCGTCAACTACGTGGACACGGCGCGCAAGTACATGGGGGGGAAGAACGAGGAGATCGTGGCCAAGGCGTTGAAGGGAAGGCGCGACAAGGTCTATGTGGCCACCAAGACCCCGGCCGAATCCAGGACCGGGGCGGAGATCGTCCGGGACGTGGAAACCAGCCTCAAGGCCTTGGGAACCGACTACATAGATGTGATCCAGTTGCATAACGTAACCGGCCCGGAGCGGATCTTCCTGCCCGAAACCCGGGAGGCCCTCGCCAGGCTGAAACAGCAGGGCAAGGTCCGCTTCTTCGGCGTGACCACCCACACGAATCCAACCGAGGTGCTGAACGCCCTGGTTGACGACAAGGAGCGTTTCTTCGACACCGTCCTGGTGGCCTACAACTTCAAGAGCGAAAAAAATCTCGGGCGGGCCATCGAGCGGGCCGCCAAGGCCGGCGTCGGCGTCATCGCCATGAAGACCCAGGCCGGCGGCTACGTGACCGAGGCCCTGGGCCGGATTAGCCCCCACCAGGCGGCCCTCAAGTGGGTGCTGCAAAATCCGAATATCGCCACCACCATACCGGGCATGAAAGATCTGAGCCACCTCAGGGAGGATATTGCCGTGATGGGGATGCCGTTCACCTACGCCGACCAGCGCATCCTGCAACGCTACGGCGCGGCAGTGCAACCGTTCTACTGCCATTTATGCGGCACCTGCGAGGGGACCTGCGCCCAAGGAGTGGAGATCAGCACCGTCAATCGCGCCCTGATGTACGCCGAAGGTGCCTACAAAAACCGAGAACTGGCGCTGGCCACCTACCGTGAACTGCCCGTGACCGCTTCGGCCGCTGCCTGCCTGGACTGTGCGGGCTGCACGGCGCGCTGCGTCAATGGTCTGAATATCCCGGCCAAGATGGAGCGGGCCCGGACGATGATGGGGTAGTTTTAAACCTCCCCCTTTGAAAAAGGGGGAAAACAGCAAAACATACTGGAGGATACCTGTGAAATCGGCCTGCTTGAATATCCTGCTCATCCTCTGCCTGCTCTGCGCCGCTCTTCCCGCCGTTGCCGCCGAAAACGCCCTGCAAAAGTTCCTCCCCGCGCCCGCCTGCGCCGACGGCTGGCTTATGGACGGAAAGGTCAACCTCTATACCAGGGACAACCTGTTCGAGCGGATCAACGGCGAATCGGAGCTGTATTTCCCCTACGGTTTCGATGGACTCGCCTCGGCCCGCTATGCCAGCAAACAGAACCCGCAGATAGCTGTCGAGGCCGATATCTACCGGATGGGCTCGCTGCTGGACGCCTTCGGCATGTTCGCCAATTATCGCAGAGAGGATGACCCTGAAGCCGCCATCGGCGGCGAGGGCACCATCTCCCCCACCCAGATGTTCTTTTACCAGGACCGCTATCTGGTGCGTTTGCAGGCCAGTGGCCCCGCCAATCCGCCACCGGAGATATTCCTGGCCTGCGCCCGCGCCATTGCCGGGAAGCTGCCCGCCAACCCGGGGAAGCCAAAGGCGCTTGAAGCCTTCGACGTCCCTGGGGTGGACCGGAAGAGCGAACGCTACATCGCCTCCAGTCTGCTCGGATACGACTTTTTCCGGAGCGGCCTGATGGCTGACGCGCTGCTGAAAGGGCAGCCGGTGCAGCTCTTCCTGGTGACGGAGGATTCGCGTGAAGCGGCGCGCGCGGTCTTGGAGCAATACCGGGCCTACCTGAAGAAGGAAGGGAAAGAGGCCCACGTCGGCGAGACGCCCGAGCGAATCATCCTCACGGCGGTTGATCCGCTCTACGGCACCGTGGTCGTGGAACAGGCCAGCCGCTTTGTCATTGGCGCCGTCCGGGTCGGTGATGCCAATGCCGCGCAACAACTGGTCGAGCAGGTGCTCAAACGGGCCTCCGGGCGATAGCAACAGTCAAAGGGTTATTTTTTTCCGGCGGCCTCTGCGGTGAACGCCTTATTTCAACTTCAAGCAAGGAGCATCATATGGAAACCTACTACGACCCGGCCGACTTGGCCCGATTCGGTGAGATCGGCAAGGATGCGCCCGATCTGGCCAATAAATTCTTCGATTACTACGGCGCGGTCTTTGCCGAAGGTGCGCTGACCGAGCGGGAAAAAGCGCTGATTGCCATGGCCGTGGCCCACGCCGTGCAGTGCCCCTACTGCATCGACGCCTACACCAAAGGCTGCCTGGAAAAGGGCTCCAACCTGGAGGAGATGACCGAGGCGCTGCACGTGACCAACGCCATACGCGGTGGTGCCTCGCTGGTGCACGGCGTGCAGATGCGCAAGATCGCCGAGAAGATGTCCATGTGAACATTACATTCTGTCTCTCACGGAGCTCACAGAGGCACAGAGAAAAGACATCTTCATGAACGACGCTGGGCGTAACGGACTTATATCGCCCTAATCTCTGTGCATCCCTATTGACAAAATACCTTTGTTTTCCTCTGTGCCTCTGTGAGCTCTGTGAGAGAATGAATTCAGGCCTGAGACCTTGCCTGCCCCATTTCCAGGCTGTAATTCCGCCCCGTTATCCCTTTTCCGTTGCTTTCGACGCAAATAACGATATAATTCGTTAATTTTAGACGACACGTGAGGCGGATTCACGCGAAAGGGATATTTGCAATGAGCACTACCGTAAGCAAAAAGATGCTGATCAATGTCATGCACCCGGAGGAGGCCCGTGTGGCCATCGTGCATGACGGCCGCTTGATGGAACTGAACATCGAGATCAGCGGCAAGGAACAGACCAAAGGGAATATCTACAAGGGGGTGGTGCTGCGGGTGGAGCCGGGCCTGCAGGCCGCCTTCGTCGATATCGGCCGCGCCAAACCGGGCTTCCTTCAGATGGGGGAACTGCACCCCGATTTCTGGCAATGGCGCGACGATGTCCCGGAGGACCAGCGCAAGCGGCGGCCCCGTATCCAGGAGGTGCTGCGACGCGGCCAGGAGTTGATCGTCCAGGTGGAAAAGGACGAGCGCGACAACAAGGGGTCGGCCCTGACCAGCTACATTTCCCTGCCGGGACGGTACATGGTGATCATGCCGGGCAGCGATTCCACCGGCATCTCCCGCAAGGTGGAGCAGGAGGGTGAACGCAAGAAACTGAAGGGTATCGTGGCCGACATGAACATCCCCGAGGGGATCGGCTACATCATCCGCACCGAGGCGGTCGGCCGCACACCGGAAGAGCTGAAAAAGGACCTGGACAACCTGCTGGAGCTTTACGAAGGCATCAAACAGCAGGCGGCCGAGATCAAGGGGGCGGGCGAGGTCTACCGCGACAGGGGACTGATCATCCGCACCATCCGCGACTATTTTTCCGACGACATCGATGAGGTGTTGGTGGACAGCAAGGACGCCTACCGTGAAGCCAAGGAGTTCTTCCGCGAGACCATGCCCAAATGCGAGAAACTGGTCAAGCTGCACAAGGAAAAACGCCCGATCTTCTCGCGCTTCCAACTGGAAGAGCAGATCGACCAGATCTACGAGAAGCGCGTCGCCCTCCCCTCGGGCGGTTCGCTGATCATCGAGCCGACCGAGGCGCTGGTTTCCATCGACGTCAACTCGGGCAAATCCAGCGGCGAGCGCGGTGTCGAGGACACGGCCTTCAAGACCAACATGGAGGCCGCCGAGGAGGTGGCCCGCCAGCTCCGCCTGCGCGACCTGGGCGGCCTGATCGTGATCGACTTCATCGACATGCGTGAACGGAAACACAACAGCGACGTGGAGAAGGTCCTCAAGAACGCCCTCAAGATGGACAAGGCCCGGGTCAACCTGGGACGCATCTCCGAGTTCGGCATCCTGGAGATGTCGCGCCAGCGCATCGCCAAGACCCTGAACGACGCCATTCACCTGTCATGCCCCCACTGCGAGGGGCGCGGCAAGGTCAAGTCGGTGGAGGCCATGGCCCTCTCCTTCCTGCGCAAGGTGCATGCCGCCGCGGCCAAAGGGACCGTGGCCGAGGTGCGCGGCGGCCTGCCGCTGGAGGTGGCCTACTACCTGCTCAACCGCAAGAAGCGCGAACTGACCCAGATCGAGAACGATTACGATATCGAAGTGACGGTCAAGGGTAAGACCTCCTTCCTGCTCAACCAACTGGAACTGGAGATCGTCAAACGCGACAAGCCGCACATGGCCGACGTGCTCAAGTCCGAGGCCGAAGCCGAGGAGGCGCACAAGGTTACCGCCCCGCCGCAAACGGTTCACGCACCGCTTCCGGCTGCGGAACAGGCCGCCGAGGAAGGCGCCATGGGCGAGGGAGGCAAGAAGCGAAAGCGCCGCCGCAAGAAGAAGAAACAGGGCGTCGAAGGCGCAGCCGGGGCCGGACAGGTGGAGCAGCAGCTTCAACAACCCGCCGCTCACCAGGAAGAGGAGAACCCCGTTCATGAAGCCGCGGACGAGGTCGAGGCCGGCGAAGCCGGTGCCCCGTCCGAAGCGGGCAAGAAACGCAAGCGCCGCCGCAGAAAGAAGAAACATGTGGGCGAGGCCGCACCCGGGGCCATATCGGAGGAAACGCCCGTCTCCGCGCCGGAACCTGTCCCGGAAACCGTTGCCGAAGAGGGTGACGCGACCGTCGAAGAAGCCGCCAAACCGAAGCAGCGGAGACGGAGCCGGGGGCGCAAGGACGAAGAAGGGACCGGGGGGCCCGAGACGGCCGAGATAGCCACTCAAACCGCACCGGTAGAGAGCACGGAAGGCTCCGTCAGCTCCGTCAAGCCGAAGCCAAAACTGGCGGCAAAGGCGCCGAAAACGGTAGCGGCGGTATCGGAGAAACCGAAGCCGGCCAAGACGGTACGGGCAAAGAAGACGGCCGAGCCAAAACCTGCCGAGACAGCGCCTGTTGCGGCGGAACCGGTGGTTGCCAAACCGGCGGCCAAGGCTCCCGTTCCCAGAAAACCGCGCGGCTCGACAGCCAAGAAGGTTGCCGAACCGGCCGTCGAAAGCGCTGAAGCTCCACAGGAGAAACCAAAACCGGTTCCGCGGCCGCGGCGCTCAAAAAAAACCGAAGAAAACAAATAAATTACACCAGGGGGCGCCCTACCGGACGCCCCCCTTTTTTTCTTGACGTAGCGATGCTTCAACGATATTTTTATCTGCCCTTCCCCAGGCACTTCATGACCTGCTACCAAGAAAGGCTGACCAGATCACGATGGAAGAACTCAGCGAACTGCTGCTCCAGAGACGACGCAAGGTGGACACCCTCTGGGAGGCGGGTATCAACCCCTATCCCAACGATTTCCGGCCCCGCCATACCTCGGCCGATGTCTTTACCGCCTACGGCGATCAGGAACAGGTCGACGCCGGCCACGAGCAATTCGTGGTGGCCGGGCGTATCTTGGCGCGCCGTTCCTTTGGCAAGGCAGCCTTTATCCAGCTCCAGGACCGCAAGGGCCGCATCCAGCTCTACGTCAAGAAGGACGAGATCGGCGACGAGGCCTTTGCCAGCTTCGAAACCCTCGACATCGGCGATATCGTCGGCGCCGAGGGGTACCCCTTCCGCACTAAGACCGGTGAACTGTCGCTGCATGTCACAAGCATCCGCCTGCTGGTCAAGTCGCTGCACCCCCTGCCGGAAAAGTTCCACGGCCTGACCGACGTGGAGACCCGCTACCGCCAGCGCTACGTGGACCTGATCGTCAATCCCGAGGCCCGCGAGATCTTCATCAAGCGTTCCCGCATCGTCAACCTGATCCGCGCCTTCATGACCTCCCGCGACTTCCTGGAGGTCGAGACCCCCATGATGCAGCCGATCCCGGGCGGCGCCACGGCCAAGCCGTTCATCACCCACCATAACGCCCTGGATATGCAGCTTTACCTGCGCATTGCGCCGGAACTGTACCTGAAGCGCCTGGTGGTGGGCGGCATGGACCGGGTATTCGAGATCAACCGCAACTTCAGGAACGAAGGGATCTCGGTACGTCACAACCCCGAGTTCACCATGATGGAATTCTACCAGGCCTATGCCACCTTTGAGGACCTGATGGATTTTACCGAGGAACTGTTCTGCCATGTGGCCCAGGAAGTTCTCGGCACCCTGGACTTCGGCTACCAGGGACTCGACATCAGCTTCCAACGCCCCTGGAAACGCCTGACCGTGCGGGATGCCATCCTGGAATACGGCGACATCGATGCCAAGCGGCTGGACGACCGCGACCTGACCCTGGCCTATGCCAGGAGCATCGGTCTGGACCTGCCGGACGACATCGGCCACGGCAAACTGATCATGGAGATTTTTGACGAGATCGTGGAACACAAGCTGATCCAGCCGACCTTCATCACGGCCTACCCGACCGAGGTTTCGCCGTTGTCGCGCAAGAACGACCACAACCCGGAGATCGTCGACCGTTTCGAACTGATCATCGGCGGGCGCGAGATCGCCAACGCCTTTTCCGAGCTGAACGATCCGGTTGACCAGAAGGAACGCTTTCTGTCCCAAGTGGCCGAGAAGGCGAAGGGGGACGAGGAGGCGCATTACATGGATGAGGATTACGTCCGCGCCCTGGAATACGGCCTGCCCCCCACGGCCGGCGAAGGGATCGGCATTGATCGGCTGGTAATGCTCCTGACCGACTCGGCTTCCATCCGTGATGTGATCCTCTTCCCGCAATTGCGGAAAGAAAAATAGACAGGGACCGGTAACTGGGGACGGGGGATTGGTAAAAGCCTTTGCCGGTCCCCAATCCCTGATCCCCAGTCCCTTAGGTTTATTACATGCCCTTTGAACTTTTTATCGGACTGCGCTATCTCAAGGCCAAGCGTAAATCGACCTTTATTTCCATCATCACCTTCATCTCCACCGCCGGGGTAACACTGGGGGTCATGGCGCTGATCGTGGTGCTGGCGGTCATGACCGGCTTCGAGGAGGACCTCAAGGAAAAGATCCTGGGCACGAACGCCCATGTCGTGGTCGTCAAGAGCGGCACCCCCATGGACGATTACCGCCAGATCATGGAGCGGCTCAAGGGGCTCAAGGAGGTGGTCGCCACCACCCCCTTCATCTATAACCAGGTCATGCTCTCCACCGGCAAAAACGTCTCCGGCGTGGTACTGCGGGGGATCGACGTTACATCCGACCGGCTGGTTACGCGACTGAGCAAATCGGTGGTCGAGGGGAATATCGACAGACTCGACCCCCAACCCGACGACGGCCCCAATGCCGTGCCGGGGCTGATCCTGGGCAAGGAACTGGCCAAACACCTCGACATCTCCGTGGGAGACAAGATCAACGTCGTCTCCCCCATCGGCAACATCACCCCGCTGGGGATGATGCCCAAGATGAGGCCGTTCCGGGTGATCGGCATCTTCAATACCGGCATGTTCGAGTATGATTCGACCCTGGCCTATGTCAGCCTGGCCCAGGCGCAGGCGTTCTTCGACCTGGGAGATACGGTCACCGGCATTCAGATAAAGGTCGCGGACGTCTACCGCACCGGCGAGTTGGCCCGCAGTATCAACGCCATGCTGGGACAGGATTATTACGCCCGGGACTGGATGCAGATGAACCACAACATCCTGTTTGCCCTCAAGACCGAGAAGGTCGTCATGTTCATCATCCTGACCCTGATCGTGCTGGTGGCGGCCTTCGGCATAGCCTCGACCCTGTTCATGGTGGTCATGGAGAAGACCCGGGACATCGCCATCCTCAAGTCCATGGGGGCCACGGGTGCCAGCATCATGAAGATCTTCGTTCTGGAAGGGCTGATCATCGGCGTTACCGGCACCATCCTGGGGGTGGTTTCGGGACTGTTGGTGGCCCATAACCTGGAACCGGTCATCAACGTCATCCAGAAGGTCACCGGACAGAATTTTTTCAGCAAGGACATCTATTATCTGGACCAT
Organism: Desulfuromonadales bacterium; assembly: GCA_015688915.1. Taxonomy (GTDB): domain Bacteria; phylum Desulfobacterota; class Desulfuromonadia; order Geobacterales; family Pseudopelobacteraceae; genus JACPFJ01. Next base: position 8,654 of record JAATGX010000270.1, on the reverse strand, counting down.
TTTCCATCGCAGGTGATTCCGTCCGACGTGGTGCTGATCTCGGTCACGGCGGTGCTGATCTCCTTTGTCGCCACCTTGTATCCCGCCTGGCAGGCGTCGAGAATGCTGCCGGCGGAGGCCCTGCGCTATGAGTAATATTCTGGAGGTGCGCGGCCTCGGCAAGACCTACCACACCGGCCCCAACCGGGTGGAGGTTCTCAAAGGGATCGACCTGGAGCTGGAACAGGGGACGACCGTCGCCCTGGTGGGGGCGTCCGGGGCGGGGAAGAGCACCCTGCTGCACCTGTTGGGCGCATTGGACCGTCCGACCGAGGGGACGATCCTGTATCAGGGTGAGGACATCTTTCGCAAAAGCGACCGGGAACTGGCGCTGTTCCGCAACAGGAGCATCGGCTTCGTTTTCCAGTTCCATCACCTGCTGCCCGAGTTCACCGCCCTGGAGAACGTGATGATGCCGGCCCTGATCGCCAGGGTGCCGAAGGAGAAAGCCCGGTCGGAGGCGGAGGAACTGCTGGCGGATGTGGGACTGGCGCATCGCCTGGCCCACCGTCCGGGAGAACTGTCGGGTGGCGAGCAACAGCGGGTGGCCATTGCACGCGCCCTGGCCCTGTCGCCAGAGCTGCTGTTGGCGGATGAACCGACCGGCAACCTGGACATGAAAACCAGTGAGGGTGTACATGCCCTGCTGGCCGGCCTGCAAGAGAAAAAGGGACTGACCCTGGTGGTGGTAACCCATAACGAGCGCCTGGCTGCCGCCATGGGGCGTGTCGTTCGACTTACTGACGGAAGGTTGGATCAATTTTAATGGCTCGCGGGGGAAGAGTGCCCATATCATCGTTTCTATTCATGGCCATTTTCATGGCGCAGCTATTCTGCGCCGGCGCCGTCTTCGCCGAGGGAGAAAAGATCGTCGCGGTCATCATCAATGGGAATAAGCGCATTGAAGCGACGGCGATCCTCAACGTCGTCAAGATGAAGGCAGGCGACACGCTCTACGCCGACAAAACCGATGCCGACCTCCGTGCGATCTACAAGCTGGGGCACTTTCAGGATGTCCAGGCTTCAACGGAAGAGCTTGACAAAGGGATGGTGCTGATCTACACGGTACGGGAAAAACCGATCGTCCGCGACATCAGGTTCGAGGGCAACAAGGAGTTGAAGTCAGATAAGCTGAAGGAGGCGCTTGAACTTCGTCAGAATGCCATTTTCTCCCAAAAAGACCTGGACAAGTCGACGGCCAAGATCAGGAAGCTCTATACTGACGAGGGGTATTACCTTGTAGAGGTTACTCCGGTCATCGACAAGCGGTCCTCCGCCGAACTGGTGGTAACCTTCAAGGTCACCGAGGGAAAAAAGATCCTTATCAGTACCATCCATTTCGACGGCAACAAGGCCTTCAGCAATCGGAAACTGCGCGGGATCATGGAGACCAAGCAGAAATGGTTCCTGTCGTGGTTGACCGGCGCCGGGACCTACAAGGAAGAGGTGCTCAAGAACGACGCCCTGATTCTTACCGACCACTACCTGAACAATGGCTATATCAACGTCAAGGTGGGTGAACCGACGGTCAGGCTCACCAACGCGAAGGACGCCCTGGAAGTCTTTGTCGGCATCACCGAAGGCGATCAGTACAAGGTGGATACCATCGGTTTCAAGGGAGATCTGCTGGAATCGGAGGGCGATCTGCGCAAAAAGCTCAAAAGCGAGCCGGGCGAAATATTCAGTCGGGCGACCCTGCGCAGCGACATATCAACCCTGACCGATGCCTACGGCGACAAGGGGTACGCTTTTGCCAATGCCAACCCGCTCATCAAGTCCAATCCGGACAAAAAGACCATCGACCTGACCTTCGATATGGAGAAGGGAGAGTTGGTCCACATCGAACGCATAGCGATTGCCGGCAACCCCAAAACGCGCGACAAGGTTGTCCGTCGCGAATTGCGGCTGATGGAAGGCGAACTCTACAGCGCCACCGGCATCAAGCAAAGCAAACAGAACCTGATGAACCTGGGCTATTTCGAGGAGGCCACCGTCGCCACCGCCAAGGGGAGCGCCAGCGACAAGCTCAACGTCAATGTGAACGTCAAGGAAAAACCGACCGGTACCTTCAGCGTCGGTGGCGGCTACAGTTCCCTGGACGGAATCATCGGCCAGGGTTCGGTCCAGCAGAGCAACTTTCTCGGCTTGGGGCTCAAGGCCAACCTGTCCGCCTCCATCGGCGGCAGGTCCTCCACCTACTCCGTGGGCCTGACAGATCCGTATTTTCTCGATACCAAGTGGACCCTCGGCGCTGACGTCTACCGTTCGGAACGCGATTACATCGATTTCAGCCGGCGCCTGATCGGCGGCGACATCAAGGCCGGTTATCCGATCAACGACTTCCTGGGCACCTTCTTGTTATATAAGTACGAGGTCAAGGACATCTATGACGTCAACTCCGCCATTGCCATGGCCCCCCTGCTTTTTCCGGACCTCCAGGAAGGGAGCACGACAACAAGCTCGATCAGCGGCAGTCTCACCAGCAACACCACCGACTACCGGCTCGACCCGTCCAGCGGCATGATGAACAGCGTTACCGTCGAATATGCGGGCCTGGGGGGCAATAACAAGTATGCCCGCTTTACCACCGACCATGCATGGTTCTACCCACTTTACAAAAAGGTAGTTTTTATCTCCAAGCTCACCCTGGGGTATATAACGGAGGCCGGCAAAAAGGTGCCGATCGACGAAAAATTCTACCTGGGCGGGATCGGTTCGTTGCGCGGTTACCGGGCTCGCACGGTTTCCCCCACCAGCACGGCATACGATGCCAATGGCGTCCCGACTACCGTATACCTGGGAGGCAACAAGGAAGTCTTCGGCAATGCCGAGATAACCTTTCCAATCCTTCAGGACATGGGCATCAAGGGGGTGGCGTTCTTTGACGCGGGCAATGCCTATGGCGAGAACCAGGCCATGTTCAGTTCGGCACTGATGAGCTACGGCGCCGGCATTCGCTGGGCCTCGCCCATGGGACCGCTTCGGCTCGAATACGGCATCCCCCTCAACCCGCGCAGGGACATAGACAGCCAGAGCGGCAGAATTGAATTTTCCATCGGCAGCCTCTTTTAGCAGGCCGCATTACAAAACAAAGGAGAAAGATCATGAAACGGTTACTTACAGCATTGGTGGCCATCTGTATTGCTTCGACGACGGCCTTTGCCGCCGATGTCAAGATTGGCTATATCGAGATGCAGCGGGCGCTCAACGGTTCGGAAGCGGGCAAGGAGGCCAAGGAGCAACTCGCGGCGCGCCTCAAGAAATACCAGGACGAAATCAATGTCAAGCAGGATGAACTGAAGAAACTGAAAGACGACCTGGAGAAGCAGGGATCCTTCCTGACCGATGCCACCAAGGCGGCCAAGGAAAAGGATTATCAGCAGAGGCTGAAGGAGTTCCAGCGCTTCACCAAGGACGCCCAGGAGGAGTTGCAGGGCAAGGATGAAGAGTTTACCCGCAAGATCCTGGAGGGGATGGAGAAGGTCATTCAGGAATACGGCCGCAAGAACGGCTACGCCTTCATCTTTGTCAGGAACGAAAGCATGCTCTTTGCGGACGAAAAGGCCGACCTGACCAACGAGGTATTGAAACTGTTCAACGCCAGCCGCAAAAAATAGACCAGACCATGCCGCAGACCAAGACACTCAAAGAGTTGGCCGACTACCTGGGAGGCGTCGTCAAGGGCGATGAGACCTGCCGGGTCAATGGTTTGGCGCCGCTGGAAGCGGCCGGACCGGACAAGGTGACCTTCCTGGCCAACCCCAGGTATGCGGCCAAGGTTGCCGAAACCGGGGCCGGAGCGGTACTGATGGCGCCGGGATGCGATAATTACGGCCGCAACGTCATCGAGGTGGCCAACCCCTATCTGGCCTTTGCCAAACTGCTGACCCTGTTCTACGTTCAACCCCAACCACCGCTGGGCGTCTTGCCCGAAGCGTGCCTGGGCAACAACGTATCCCTGGGCAACGACATCACCATCCATCCCGGGGTGGTCATCGGCGACAACGTTACCATCGGAGACCGTTGCGTGGTGCACCCCGGCGCGGTTGTGTACAGCGGCGTCACCATCGGGGACGACACGGTGGTCCATGCCAATGCCGTGATCCGCGAACGCTGCCGCATCGGCAACCGTTGCGTCATCCAGCCGGGCGCGGTCATCGGCTCCGACGGCTTTGGTTATGCACCCGATGGCCGGGGCTGGTACCGCATTCCCCAGATCGGCATCGTGGTGCTGGAAGACGATGTGGAGATCGGCGCCAATACCACCATCGACCGGGCCGCCCTGGAGGTCACCCTGATACGGCGGGGAACCAAGATCGACAACCTGGTGCAGATTGCCCATAACTGCCAGATCGGCGAAGATGGCATGATCTGTTCCCAGGTCGGCATATCCGGCAGTTCCAAGATAGGCAACCACGTTACCCTGGCCGGCCAGGTGGGAGTCGTGGGACATATCACCATCGGCGACAACGTCATGGTGGGTGCCAAATCCGGGGTGCCCAACTCCCTGGAGGCCAATGCGGGCTACAGCGGCTATCCCATCCAGCCCCATAAGGAGTGGCTCAAGTCAATGGCCGTGCTGGCCAAGCTGCCGTAGTTGAGCAAGACGGTCAGTGCCCTGGAGAAACGGATCGCTGAACTGGAAGCGCCATTGAAGAACAAAGCCTGAAACCATACACCTGCCACAGAGACACGGAGACACAGAGAAAATCTTTTTTGAAACCAAAAGGGAGATTTGCCTGTCGGCATGGCTGATCTCCTGAATCTCAGTGTTTTCTCCGTGTCTCTGTGTCTCTGTGGCGGATGTGAAAAAACGAGGTCACCCATGCAGATGGACATCAACGAAATCATGAAGATCCTCCCCCACCGCTTTCCCTTCCTGATGGTGGACCGCATCATCGAATTGGAACCCGGCATACGCTGCGTGGGGATCAAGAACGTCACCATCAACGAGCCCTTCTTCCAGGGGCACTTCCCCGGGCATCCGGTCATGCCGGGCGTGCTGATCGTCGAGGCCATGGCCCAGGTGGCCGGTATCATGGCCTACATGGCCTCCGACGAGGAGACCAAGAAAAAGGTCAGCTACTTCATGTCCATCGACAACGCCAAGTTCAGGAAACCGGTCTTTCCCGGCGACCAACTGCGCATCGAGATCGAGACGACCTTCAACCGCCGCGGCATCTGGGGTGTGAACGGCAAGGCGTATGTCGGCGAAACGCTGGTCACCGAAGCGGCCCTCAAGGCCACCTTTGCCGACAAGGCCGCATAGAAACATTGCCACGGAAACACAGGGGGATCGCAGAGATTTTTTCAAGGCGGAATGATTTTCTCCGTGCCTCTGTGGCAGATAGTTCCATATAATTGTAATTCAGGGAGAAACCCATGATACATCCAAGTGCCATTATCGATGAGAGTGCGCAGTTGGCAGCAGACGTGGAGATTGGCCCGTACGCCATCATCGGCAGGCACGTCTCCATCGGATCGGGGAGCACGGTCGGCGCGCACGCCGTTATCGGCGACTGGACGGAAATCGGGGCAAACAACCGTATCTTTCACCAGACCTCGGTCGGCGCGCCGCCCCAGGACCTGAAATACCGCGGTGAGGAGACCTGGACCCGCATCGGCGACAACAACGTCATCCGCGAGTTCGCCACCATCCACCGGGGCACGGTCACCGGCCACGCCGAGACGGTGGTGGGGAGCAACAACCTGTTCATGGCCTACTCCCACGTGGCCCACGATTGCCGCATCGGCGACAACGTGGTCATGGCCAACGTGGCCACCCTGGCCGGGCATGTCACCATCGAAGATCACGTCATACTGGGCGGCCTGGTGGCCGTGCACCAGTTCTGCACCGTCGGCGCCCATGTCATGATCGGAGGCGGGACGCTGATCGGCCTGGACATCCCCCCCTATATGATCGCCACGTCCGGCAAGCGTGACGCCAAGCTGCGCGGCCTCAACCTGATCGGACTCAAACGGCGCGGCTTCTCCGATGAGGCCATCAACGACCTGAAAAAGGCCTATAAAACCCTTTTCATGGCCGGTTTGAAGTTGCCCGACGCCATTTCCCGCATCCGGCAGGAGATCCACAACCGCCCCGAGGTGGAGTATCTGCTGGCCTTCATCGAGCGCTCCGAGCGCGGCATCTGCCGCGGATGAGCGCCCTCCGCACCGCCGTCATAGGTGTCGGCTACCTGGGAAACTTCCATGCTCAGAAATACGCTGCCCTCCCGGACGTGGAACTGGTCGGTGTCGTTGACAGCGACCCCGGCCGTGCCGCACAGGTTGCCACAGCACTGGGGACAACCCCTTACAGTAACCATCACGAACTGATCGGCCGGGTTGATGCCGTCAGCGTGGTTGTTCCCACCCAGTTTCACCACGCGGTTGCCAGGGATTTCCTGGCCGCCGGGGTGCATGTGCTGATCGAAAAACCGATCACCGTCACCATTGCCGAGGCCGACGAACTGATCGCCATCGCCGACGAGAAAAAAGTGGTCTTCCAGGTCGGCCATCTGGAGCGCTTCAACCCCGCCCTGGTGGCCCTGGATGATGTCCTGACCGCGCCGCTCTTCATCGAATCGGTGCGCATCGCCCCTTTCAAGCCGCGCGGCACCGATGTCAATGTGGTGCTCGACCTGATGATCCATGACATCGACATCATCCAGCACATCGTGGGCTCACCGGTGGAGCGCATCGACGCCATCGGCGCGCCGGTATTCACCGGCGAGGAGGATATCGCCAACGCCCGCATCCTGTTTGCGAGCGGCTGTGTGGCCAATGTCACCGCCAGCCGCATCAGCCTGAAGAGCGAGCGCAAGATGCGCATCTTCCAGCGGGACGCCTATATCACCCTCGACTTTCAGAACCGCAAGGTTCTGGTGGCAAAAAAGGGGAGCGGCGAACTGTTCCCCGGGGTGCCCAACGTCAAGGTGGACGAGCGGGAGCTGGGCGAGGCGGATGCCCTGAAAAGCGAGATCGAGTCCTTCATCGCAGCCATCCGCGAAGGGCACCAGCCCCAGGTAAGTGGCCGCGACGGCCGGATGGCGCTGGAAACGGCGCTCAAGATCAATACGGCGCTGGGGCGGCGGTAGACGTATTCATAAACGGCCGTGCCGCCGAGGACACAGAGGACACAGAGGAAAGTCAAAACAAGCTTGTTTTAATCACGAGAGGTGATGTCATGATCCCCATGGTTGACCTGAAAACCCAATATCACGATCTCAAGACAGAGATCGACGCGGCGGTTCTGAATGCCATCGAAAGCACCCAGTTTATCCTCGGCCCCAATGTCCAGGCTTTCGAGCAAGAGGCGGCCGCCTACCTGGGCGCTCCCCACGCCGTGGCCTGTGCCTCGGGGACCGACGCCCTGCACTTGGCCATTGTGGCGGCCGGCATCGGAGCCGGGGACGAGGTCATCACCTCCCCCTTCACCTTCATCGCCACGGCCGAGGCTATCTGTTATACCGGTGCGACACCGGTTTTCGTCGATATCGATCCGCGCACCTTCAACCTCGATCCGGCCCTGATCGAGGCAGCGATCACCCCCCACACCAAGGCGATCATCCCGGTTCACCTTTTCGGCCAACCAGCGGATATGGCTGCGATCAAGGCCATCTGCGAGCGGCACAACCTCCTCCTGATCGAGGACTGCGCCCAGTCCTTCGGCGCCGCCGTCAACGGCGTCATGACCGGCGCCATCGGCAAGCTGGGCTGTTTCAGCTTCTTTCCCAGCAAAAACCTGGGGTGCTACGGCGATGGCGGCCTGATCACCTGCGCCACCTCCGAACTGGCCGACGAGATCCGGGTGCTGCGCAATCACGGCAGCCGCGTGCGGTACCACCACAGCGTGATCGGTTTCAACAGCCGCCTGGACGACATCCAGGCCGCCATCCTGCGGGTCAAGCTCACGCGGATCGGCGAGTTCACTACTGGCCGCCGCCGGGTGGCCCATCTCTATTCAGACCTGCTCAAGGACGTGGCAACCGTGCCGTTCGAGGACGGCAAAGGCGTACATGTGTACCATCAGTACACCATCCTGACCGACCGGCGCGAGCAGGTCATGGCCCGGCTCGGAGAGAAGCAGATCGCTTCGGCCGTCTACTACCCCATCCCGCTCCACAAGCAGGATGTCTTTGCCGCTGCCTGCGCCGGGATCAGCCTGCCGGTGGCCGAGGCGGTAGCCGGCAGCTGCATGTCGCTCCCCGTCTACCCGGAGATGCCGGACGAATCCGTGCGCCTGGTGGCGGAAGCGGTCAAAGAGGCGTTGGTTGGATAACGTATTTGCTTTTGTCCCCCCCTTTGCAAAAGGGGGGCTGGGGGGGATTTGCTTTTCCGGCAAGCATAAGGCAAATCCCCCTAAATCCCCCTTTTACAAAGGGGGACTTTTTCATGTCTGATGCACAACGACGCATAATGATCGTGGCCGGCGAGGCATCCAGCGACATCTACGGCGCCGACCTGGTCCGCGGGGCGCTCATAGTGGACCCGAAACTGCGCTTCTTCGGCATCGGCGGGAAACGGATGCGCGAGGCGGGTGTGGAAACCCTGGTGGATTCGGCCGACATGGCGGTGGTGGGGCTGGTGGAGGTTCTCAAGCATTTTGACGTTAT
>JAATGX010000216.1 GCA_015688915.1 Desulfuromonadales bacterium | reverse complement strand
CCTGCCCCGCTTCTTCGGCGGCGCGGTCGGCTACCTGGGCTACGACATGGTGCGTCATTTCGAGCGGCTCCCCACGGAAAAACCGGCCCTGATCGACGCCTACGACGCCTACTTCCTGGTCACCGACACCATCGTCATCTTCGACAACATGCGCCAGAAGATCAAGGTCGTCTCCAACGCCCACCTGGACGGAGAGACATCGCCGGACGATGCCTACCGCAACGCCACGGAAAAGATCGAGGCCATCATCCGCCGGCTGCGAGCCCCGCTCTCCGCAGGCACGGCACCCACCTCCGGACGGCCGGTGGAACTGCGGTCAAACGTGACCCGCGAGGCATTCGAGGCATCGGTCGAAAAGGCCAAGGAATACGTGCGGGCCGGGGACATCATCCAGGTGGTGCTCTCCCAGCGTTTCAGCGGTGAACTGACCGCCGATCCGCTGGACATCTACCGTGTGCTGCGCACACTCAACCCTTCCCCCTACATGTTCTTCCTGCGCCTGGACGACACGGTCATCGCCGGCGCCTCGCCCGAGGTCATGGTGCGCAAGGAGGGCAACCATGTGGAGCTGCGCCCCATTGCCGGCACCCGTCCCCGCGGCGCAACCGTCGAGGAGGATGCCCGGCTGGCCGAGGAACTCCTGGCCGATCCCAAGGAGCGGGCCGAACACGTCATGCTGGTGGATCTGGGGAGGAACGACCTGGGCAGGGCCTGCGCAACCGGAACGGTCCACGTGTCCGAACTGATGGTCATCGAGCGCTATTCCCATGTCATGCACATCGTCTCCAACGTGCAGGGCGAACTGGAAGGCGACCGGGACGCCTTTGACCTGGTGCGGGCCACCTTCCCGGCCGGCACCCTCTCCGGGGCACCCAAGGTCAGGGCCATGCAGATCATCGACGAGCTGGAACCGGTGCGCCGCGAGATCTACGGGGGCGCCGTGGGCTATTTTTCCTTTTCCGGCAACATGGACCTGGCCATTGCCATCCGCACCCTGGTGATCAAGGACGGCCGGGTGCACCTCCAGGCCGGGGCCGGCCTGGTGGCCGATTCCGACCCGGCGGCCGAATGGCAGGAGACGGTCAACAAGGGGATGGCGGTGATGAAGGCCATCGAACTGGCCGAGAGAGGGCTTGAATAACATGCTTGTGATGATCGACAACTACGATTCCTTCACCTACAACATTGTCCAGTATTTCGGCCAACTGGGCGAGGAGGTGCGGGTCTTCCGCAACGACCGGATCACCCTGGACGAGATTGAGGCCCTGCATCCGGAACGGCTGGTGATCTCCCCCGGTCCCTGCTCGCCCGAAGAGGCCGGCATCTCGGTGGCCGCCATCAAACATTTCGCCGGCAAGCTGCCCATCCTGGGGGTCTGCCTCGGCCACCAGGCCATGGGCACCGCATTCGGCGGCAACGTGGTGCGCAGCGTCTCCCTGATGCACGGCAAGACCTCCCCGATCCACCACGACGGCAGGGAACTCTTCGCCGGCCTGGCCAACCCCTTCCAGGCCACGCGCTACCACTCCCTGGTGGTGGACCGCCCCACCCTCCCCGACTGCCTGGAGGTCACCGCCTGGGTGGAGAATGGCGAGATCATGGGGATGCGCCACCGGGAACTCCCCCTGTGGGGGGTGCAGTTCCACCCCGAATCCATTCTTACCGAAGGGGGGATGGAGATCCTCAGAAACTTCCTCACCATCAGCGCGGTGGACCGCTGAATCCGGCTGTCCACCTCTCCGTGTCTCCACAGAACTCTAATTAAGTATGGTGTCCCCTGGATTCCCGCCTGACCAACCGCCACAAAACAACGCACAACCCAAGTTCGCGGTTCCACATGCCCACAAATTGTGCTATTAGAGGGTGAGTCTTGCCGTACTCCGGCATGCCGTCGCAACGCGCCGCACCGTTGCCCGGCATCGCCGAGATCCTGCGCGAGGTTTACCCGTCACAATGGCCCGATCGCCACATCCGCTGATGCCTGCCCGAGCCTTTGTCATCAGGCTGGTGACAAGCATCCTCCTGATCAACCTCTTTGTCGCCGCACTGGCGGGTTTTTCCCTGTACCGCAGCCGGCAGCAGTATGAAGAACGCGTTGCAATCCAGACTCAGAACCTGGCACGGTCGCTCAACCTGACCGTTGCCGGCATCATCGACAATATCGGCCTGGCGGCCTTTTCGGTGAAACGGGAAGCGGAGCAGCAGCTCGCCGGCGGCGGCATCGATGCCCGGTCCCTGAACGCCTTCGCCCTCGAACAGAAGGAACGCATACCCGAACTCGACGGACTGCGGGTCACCAATGCCCGCGGCGACATCATCTACGGCGACCGGGTCGATCCCGAACGGCCGGTGAACTTTGCCGACCGCCAGGTCTTCATCCGGCTGAAAGCAGACCCCGGCGCCGGCATGGCCATAGGGCCGCCGGTGTACGGCCGCATCACCAAACAGTGGGTGTTCCACCTCGCCCAGCGCATCAACAACCCGGACGGCTCCTTCGCCGGCGTCGTCTTCGGGGCCATCTCGCTGGAATATCTGTCAAGACTCTTCTCCACCTTCGACCTCGGCAAGCAGGGCATCCTCACGCTGCGGGACGCCAAACTGGCCGTGATCGTGCGCTACCCCGACCTTCCGGGCAAGAGCAGCATCGGCAGCAGCGTGGTGTCGCGGGAGCTGCGCGAGCTGGTCGGAGCAGGAAACATTTCCGGCACCTATCTGACGCCCGGCAGCATCGACACGGTCGAACGCACGCTTTCGTTCAGCAGGCTCGCCAAACACCCCCTGTACGCGACCGCGGGGCTCGCCACCAGCGACTATCTGGCCCCCTGGCGTGCCGAAGCGCGGCAAATGGCCTCGTTGTCGGCCTTATTCCTGGCGGGGTCGCTGCTGTTCGGCCTGTCGGTACACCGCGGCCGGAAGCGCGAAATGGCGACGGAAGCGGAACTGGCCCGGCACCGCGATGATCTCGAGGAAAAGGTCCGCTCGCGTACCTCCGCCCTGGAGGCCAACAACCTCCGGCTGGCGGAAGAGATCGAGCTGCGAAAGCAGGTAGAAAACGATCTGAGGAAAGCGGCCGTCATCATGAACAAGCTGTCCGATGCCGTATGCTGGACCTCCAAGGACGGCGCCTATGTCTACGTCAACGATGCCGCCTGCAGCATGCACGGTTACAGCCGCGAAGAGATGCTGTCCCTGTCGGTGCCGGATGTGGCCTGCCATTTCCCCCCCGAAGCGTGGCCTCGTCACTGGGAGGAGCTGAAACAGGCGGGGAGCCTCCATTTCGAAACCGTCAACCGGGCCAAGGATGGCCGCGAATTTCCGGTGGAGGCCACGATAACGTACCTCGATGTCGACGGCGTGGAATACAACTGCGGCATCATGCGGGACATTTCGGAGAGAAAGCAGGCGGAGGCCGAGAAACAGACACTGCTGGCGCAGTTGAGCCAGTCGCAGAAGATAGAGTCCATCGGCCGCCTGGCCGGCGGTATTGCCCACGATTTCAACAACCTGCTGACCCCCATCCTGGGCTATGCCGAGCTCATGAAGAACCACCTGCCCCCCGACGACGCGGGCCACGCCGGGATCGACTCCATCATGCAGGCGGCCGAAAAGGCCAAGGTCCTGACGCAGCAGATCTTGAGCTTCGGCCGCAAGCAGATCCTGGAAATGAAGACCGTCGACATGAACGAGGTGGTGACGCACTTCTACGAGATCCTGCGCCGGACCATCCGCGAAAGCATCGACATCCGGCTGCACCTGGCCGGGCACGTCTGCGGCATCCGCGCTGATCGGAACCGGATCGAGCAGGTCCTCCTGAACCTGGCGATCAATGCCCAGGATGCGATCAGCGACAAGGGGGCCATCACCATCGAGACCGCCCGGGTCAGCCTGAACGACGACTATGTGCGGCAGCATGCGGGCGTCGCGCCGGGCGACTACCTGATGCTGGCCGTCACCGACAGCGGCAGCGGTATGAGCCGGGAAACGCTCGACCAGATCTTCGAGCCGTTCTTCACCACCAAATAGGTCGG
>JAATGX010000265.1 GCA_015688915.1 Desulfuromonadales bacterium | reverse complement strand
GCGGAAACCTAATGGCAATTGAAACTAAGAAACCAGAAAAACCAGAAAAAGGAGAATGCCATGACAACTGAAGCTAATATCCCTATCCACCCAATTGCTTCATGGCAAATCGGCCCCGTTTTTACTCACGGCGTTGTTACGTTTTGCCTGAATTACTTGGATCATCCAAATCAAAAACCAGAAGATGCAAATCCCGGAAGATATTACGCATTAACACCTCCGCAAGTTCTGGATTTGATAGCAGATTTACAGAAGGCACTTGCGAAGCTGGAAATATCCGACTTTCAAGTTCACTCAGAACAGAGTCATTAATCAACATACTAAAACCTTCCTGCCCAAAGGGGGCCGACATGAGTTTAAATGAGATAAAAATCGAAAAAACAAGATTAGAAAACCAGATTTTATATTTAATACAGCTATTTGAACAATCTCACAAAGTTACCGTTACCAACATTAAGGCAATTAAAAGCAAGGAAATGAACATTGATTTGGGCATAACGTCCATTGAGCTAAAAATTGAAATCTAACGCATGGCATAACCACGTAAAAGCAGCGGTCAAGCCGCTGTTTTCCGACCCCGTTGGACACCAAGACAAAGGCTCCGTCTTGATGTTTAACGGTATTTTTTGGAGTCAAGAAAAGGAGGTACTATTGTTGCGGAAGATGATACCTTTTTCGACTCCATAAGAAACGAGCTTCGGAGTGTCAAAACGTCCGCTTAAACGTTCTCTGGAAGATTAATCGTGAGTCAGGCACTATGCGGGAAATTTGACTGAGCGCTATCGAGTTGAAATTGCGGATGCTTTTCCGGTTCGCATAGAAGCCGCCGCACTTATATCCGGAAATCTGTCTGTTAGTGTTCATCAGGAATGTTGCGCATCAAACGTGAACTGAGCCTTCTTTACGGCCTCCCAATTCCCGGACACCCAATCGAAAAGCACCTCCATGGGGCGCAGCAAGCTCTTTCCAAGGTTTGTCAGTTCATATTCAACGCGCGGGGGCACTTCAGGAAATACTTCCCTCGTTACCAGCCCATCTCGTTCCAAATTCCGCAACGTGACTGTCAACATTCTTTGAGAAATAGTCGGGATTGATTGCTCCAGCTCAGAAAAGCGGGCACGACCTCCGTGTATTTTGGCAAGGGCAAGGATCAAAAAGATTGTCCACTTATCCCCGACCTTCGTCATAAGCTCCCGAATAGCTAAAGGGTTATCTTGACCACAAATAGCGGCTGGATCAAACTGCTTGGTCTTGCCGGTAGCTTTCATAACTTACCTCCATGTCTGTAACCAATTTTGAGGTGCGTACTTGTCATCATCCAAATGACCGATCTATAACTAACTATAAATCAGTACGTAGCTTAATAAAAGTAAGTAATGAAAGGAGACGGTCCATGCCAAAGGCTAAATATCCACAACACGAAGCGCTCAACCCATTCTTTGCGTTGATGATGGAGGGGTTGAAAGGCTTTGTCGATGGCGATCACTACTTTGACGTTATCGCCGACGATGCCGAATTTGAGTTTCTCTATCGCTTCCCCGGTTGGCCGGAGAAAATTCACGGGCGCAACGATCTGATAGCCATATACTCCGGGTATGGCGACAACATAAAAGTTCACACATGTGATAATCTTGCCGTTTATTATGACAAAGAGCATGGCGTCGTTGTTCTGGAATACCAGGTTCATGGCAAGATTTTGAGAACCGGTGCCGCCTATGACAACCGCTTTGTCTCCATCGTTACCATAAAGAACCGAAAAATTGTCCGATGGAGAGACTACATGGACTCTCTTGCCGCATGGCAGGCCCTTGGCGGCAACTGAAATCTCCCATCACATGCCATCAAATAAAGGAGGAACAATTATGACGAAGCAAATTCTTGTTGTCTCGGCAAGCCCCAGAGGCGCCGAATCCGCCAGCCGAATGATCGCTCACAAGCTGGATGCAAGACTTCGCGAAGATTTTCCGGACGCAAAATATGTTTACCGCGATTTGGCGGAAGATAATTTACCTCATCTGGACAGCCGCACTCTTAAGGCTATCGCGTCAAGAGATTTGAAAGAGGCCGAAGAAAATCGCGAGGCGGGCCGCCTGTCCGACAAACTGACCGATGAGTTGCTTGCGTCAGACCTGTTGGTTATTGCGACGCCGATGTGGAATTTCGGCATTCCTTCTCTGCTCAAAGCGTGGATTGACCTTGTGGTTCGTCCCGGAAAAACCTTCCGGTACGTCGAGGCAGGGGTGGAGGGGTTAGCCAAAGGGAAAAAGGCGGTCTTGATAATCGCGTCAGGAGGAGTCTTTACAGGTGGCCCTTGGAAATCCTGGGATTATGCGGACCCCTATTTACTCCAGATACTCAAGTTCATCGGCATCGAGAATGTGCAAACCGTTCGGGTTGAAGGCTTGAATGTTCCGCTCCTTGCCGCCGCTGCAATTCCGAATGCAGAAAGGGCCATCAGCAAACTCGCCCTTTCCGGGCCAAGATAACTATCGGAGAACATAGTATTGACTCCGTGACGCCTGAACGGCGAAGCGAGTGAGATGCCGGAGTCAATCGCCGCCCGTGACGTTCCATGCCGGCTTCGCCGGGTGACCGCCGCCCCGCGAAGGTCCATCCCGCCTGAAACGCCGGGACTGAGGCATTCTAAGCGGGAGAAGCTGGGAAGGCGTCACGGAGTCAGGATATTTACATTTGAAAGAAGATGGATGTTCCAACTCTCGTGTGGACTCGGGCGCGGCGGAAAACCTGCCGCGTCGGTCACACTCATAGCCGTTGGTTGAACTGAAAAAAAAGCAAAGATTCAGTAATGATATCGTGCTTGGAGAAAATCGATACGGTCGTCACGAACAAGATAGACGATACGGTGCTCTTGAGTGAGACGCCGTGACCATGCGCCACTTGCCAGATATTTGAGTGGTTCCGGTTTGCCAATGCCACTGAAAGGATC
The DNA here is from genome assembly GCA_015688915.1 of Desulfuromonadales bacterium. GTDB lineage: Bacteria > Desulfobacterota > Desulfuromonadia > Geobacterales > Pseudopelobacteraceae > JACPFJ01. The sequence continues at coordinate 6,086 of JAATGX010000265.1, read as the reverse complement.
ACGCATGATTGCTTCAATCAGATCTAACACGCGCAAAGCAATCTTTCGATCCATCCCCACCCAATACCGCAGGTCTTCGCGAAATTCAGGTTGGAAGACCGACTCCCGCTGCTTAACCTTCAAGGCCAATCTCGGAACGGAGCGACTTCAGTGACGATGCCTCTTCACTCCCTTTCAGTGCACGTTCCAAGGCAGAGAGAAGCCGTTCGGCGTTTTTGGGAGAACGCATCAGGTGAGCACTTTCCACGAGGCTTTGCAATTCGTCGGCGGCAATCATCGCGACATTGCTTCCCTTGCGGCGACGAATGACGACGATCTCCCGGTTTTCCGTGACTTCGTCACAAAGTCCGGCAAAATTAGCTCTGGCGTTGGTATAGGTCGTTTGCAGCATGATCGTGACACCCCCTTGATCTGTACAGGAAAACAGTACAACAAAAACAGAGGTCGGTCAACGAGTTTGATGCAACCCAATCTTTCGATAATCAGGCCTAACCAGGAAAATGCACCGGCCTGAGGCTACCGGTGATTTCCCGAATCCGTTGACCTAACCCGCTTCGCGGAAGCTTGAAATGCAAAAGGCATCATCAGGTAATAAAAACAGAAAAAACATCAGGACAGGAACCCTTGAATGGGTGGCAGTGAATGGATCAGCCCGTATATGACGTGTAGAGCTGCTTGACCCGTGCCAGATAGCTCCGGGTTTCGGCCGGCATGCGATCGGGCCGTTTGTCCACGTTGCCCGGTCCCCAGTTGTAGGCGGCCAGGGCCGAGTCAACGTCGCCGTTGTAACGGTCCATCAGGTCGCGCAGGAATCTGGTCCCACCCATGACGTTCTGCTCCGGGTCAAAGGAATCGCCGACCCCAAGGGAGCGCGCGGTTCCGGGCATGAGCTGCATCAGGCCCCGTGCTCCGGCACGGGAAACGGCAGTGGGGTTGAAGTTGCTCTCGGCCTTGATGACCGCCTTGATCAATCCCGCGTCAACGCCATAGCGGCGGGATGCCTTGGCAATGATCGGGTCGAGCCACTGGGTGTCCTGCGTTGCCGAGGCCGGAGAAGGTGCGTTGCCGGGTGACGATGTGGGCAATCCCTGACGCAGTGGAGACGCTATTTCGTCCGGGGGAGCCGACTGATGGCCGTCATCCTGCTGGTTGGCCTCGTATGCCTGCACCAGTGCCCGGAAGGCCGGGGACTGCTGGTTGAACAGGGACGGTACGGTCGTTTCTGCCGCCGGTGCGTCGCCTGTCAGGTTCAATGTTGTGCGCAGCATCTGGAGGTGAAGGACTTCCGCCAGGGACTGGGCTTTTTCCTGTTCGGTCCGCGGCGCCTGTCCGTCGCCGGCCAGTATGGTGTCCAGCTTTCCGGCAAACCGGCCGTCCGGCTCCGCCGTGGTAACGGTTTTGGCCGGTTCGCCCGCTTCCTTTGCCAGCAGGGCGGCAAGCAGCGATTGATTTTGGTTGATGCCGATGGTCATGGCGTTGCTATTCCTCGCTGAAGACCAGATTTTTCTTCTTGAGTTTCTCGATCAGGGTGGTCCGCTTCAGGTTCAGGAGTGAGGCGGCCTCCTTCTTGTTCCCCTTGGTTCGCGTCAGAGCCTGCTGGATCAGGTTGTTTTCAAACGCATCCACGGCGCTGTTGAGGCAGATGCCCCCCTCGGGAAGTTCGTCGGATGCGGGCAGGGCCGGCACCGCTACCTGCACCTTGCCGGTGAGATATTTTTCCGGCAGGTCGTCGGGGGTTATGAAGCCGGCATCCTTGAGAATCACCATTCGTTCGACCAGATTCTCCAACTCCCGCACATTGCCCGGCCAGTTGTAGTTGCAGAGCATATCGAGGGCGTCGCGGGAGAAGCCCTTCACCGTGTGCTTCCTGTCGCTGTTGAAGCGCGTCAGAAAATTGTGTATCAACAGCGAAATATCTTCTCTCCGCTCCCGTAGCGGCGGGATCGTGATCGGGATCACCGAGAGGCGGTAGTAAAGGTCTTCGCGAAAATCCTTGGATACCACAAGCTCTTCCAGATCCTTGTTGGTAGCGGCAATAATGCGTGCATCAACCTTCTGCGCCTTGGATGATCCCACCGGCTCAAATTCCTTGCTCTGCAATACCCGCAGGATCTTGACCTGCAGATTGGGTTTCATGTCGCCGATCTCATCCAGAAAAAGCGTACCCTTATCGGCCAGTTCGAAGCGGCCGGCCCGGTTGGCATAGGCACCGGTGAAAGAGCCCTTGACGTGACCGAATAGTTCACTCTCCAGCAGGTCGTCGGGAATGGCGGCACAATTGACCGGAACGAAGTTGCGGGCGTTTCTGTCGCTCAATTGGTGTATGGCACGTGCTGCAAGTTCCTTGCCAGTTCCGGATTCCCCTTGGATCAAAACGGTTGCGGTGGATTCGGCGATCTTCTCGATCATGGCAAACAGGGACTGCATGGGCGCGCTTTTGCCGATGATGGACGAGCAGAGGATATGAGGGTGGCGGTCAGCGCCGTCCGCGGTGTCAAAGAGTCTTATCGCCTGGGATTCGCTGGCGCGCATGACAAGGCTTTCCAGCTCATCAAGATTGAGCGGCTGGGGTAGAAAGAAAAAGCTTTCACTGTTTGCCGGATGGGGAAGTTTTTCATCCTGGCTGCCGTATCCGATCAGGACCAGCAGGGGGTTGATCGTTTTTGCCTGCTCCAGGAAGTCGGAGGCAATGGAGTGGAGATGGGACAACTCGGCGATAACGATCTCCACGCGTTGATTGCGAATGGTGTCAAAAATTAACGCATTATTTTCATGATGGACAATTTCATACCCCTGGTATGTCAAAAATGCCGATACCAAGTCACGGCTCTTGCGGCCACTGTCAATAATGAGGATTTTTCCGGAAGGGTGCATGAATTATCGTTATTCCCAAGGATTTGCTCATGCTGGTGTAACGGTACTATCCAGCATAAAGCGGGGTGACGAAAAAGTCAAGATAATGACTCGGGTAAATTCGTATAAAATGAGCATTTTTGATTCTTTTTGCTGGATCAGGGGTGTTTGGCGCGGCGAAAGAAATGTGGATTATCCTGCTTGATAAACCGCAGCTATCATGGTAAATTACGCCGATTAGAAAGCCAACTAGTTAGATTTGTTAAATGACTAACCCATCTCTTTTTGTACCGAGGAGGAAATCATGAGTAATGCGCTGGTTCCGGTAAAAACCGATGAGTCGCACGGCGAACTGATTCAGCTTGTCAGCTTCAATCTTGATCAGGAAGAGTACGGGGTTGATGTTCTGAAGGTCCGTGAGATCATACGTATGCCCACGGTTACTCGTGTCCCCAATACTCCCCATTACGTGGAGGGAGTCATCAACCTGCGCGGCAAGGTCATCCCGATCATCTCCATGCGGAAGAAATTCGGCCTGGGCGAGGTGGAGAACGACAAACAGACCCGCATCATGGTCATGGATGTGGATGGCGAACTGATGGGTTTCATCGTTGATGCCGTCTCGGAGGTCATCCGTATCTCCGGCAGCGAAATCCAGCCCTCGCCGGCTGTCGTGGCCAGCGGTATCGATCAGGAGTGTATCGCCGGCGTGATCAATCAGACCGAGCGCCTGCTGGTGCTGCTTGATCTGGAGAAGATGTTCTCCCAGGATGAAAGAAGAATATTCGGCTCGTTGTAAGCGCTTGCCCAAGTTCTATCGAAGGAGAGTGTATGCCCATTGATTGCGAAGACCAGGAGCTTCTCGAAGGTTTTCTTACCGAGACGACCGAACTGCTGGAAAAGCTCGACGACGACCTCGTGGCGCTGGAAAAGTCGACGGAAGACGCCGACTTGCTCAACCGGATATTCAGATCCATCCATACCGTCAAGGGTGCGTCGAGTTTTCTCGGTTTTGACCTGCTGGTCAAGGTAACCCACAAGACCGAGGACGTTCTCAATCGGCTTCGCAAGGGAGAATTGCTGGTCACCCCGGAAATCATGGACGTGATCCTCGAGGCGACTGATCTGGTCAAGCTGCTGGTAAGCGACATCAAGAATGGAGACATTCAGGAACGGGAGATTGACGGCACCGTGAGCAAGCTGTTGCCCCTGCTCTCCGAGAGCGCGGCTGTTCAGGCCCAGGCTGAGGCGGCCCTTTCACCGGCACCCCAGGAGGCGTCTCCGGCTGTGGAAGAATCCGCCGCGCCACCGGCCGGTGAAGGCCAGGCGGCACCGTCCGGTGAACCGGCCGCCCAGCAGGTCCCGATCCAGGCGGTCAGTCCCGTGCCCGCGCCAAAGGCGGCCAACGGCAACGGGGTCGCTGCCAAGAAGGCGCCGCCACCGAAACCGGCCGAGGGCAAAAGCGACGACCTGTCCGACAACACCACCGTCCGCGTCGATGTCAAGCGCCTGGATGACCTGATGAACCAGGTCGGCGAACTGGTGCTGGAGCGCAATCGCATGATCCAGCTCAACCAGGACCTGCAACTGGGTGCTGCCGAGCGTCATGATTTTAACGAGGAGTTTGGCAAGCTCACCAAGCGTATGAACTTTGTCACCTCGGAACTGCAGATGCAGGTCCTCAAGATGCGTATGATGCCGGTGGACAAGGTCTTCAAGAAATTCCCCCGCATTGTGCGCAGCATAGCCCGTGACTTGAGCAAGGAGGTCGATCTGCAGATCTTCGGGGAAGAGACCGAACTGGACCGCTCGGTCGTTGACGAGATCGGTGATCCGCTCATCCACCTGATCCGCAACGCCATGGACCATGGCCTGGAAACACCTGAAGATCGCATCGCCGCCGGCAAGCCGCGTGTCGGGACCCTGGTCCTGGCGGCTGTCCACGAGGGCAACCAGATCATCATCAGCATCAAGGACGATGGCCGCGGTATCGATACGGACCGGGTCGGGCGCAAGGCTGTCGAAAAGGGATTGATCAGCGAGGATCAACTGGCCGCCATGAGCCAGCGGGAAATGTTCGACCTGATATTCCTCCCCGGGTTTTCCACCAAGGACGTGGCATCCGACCTTTCCGGCCGCGGTGTCGGCATGGACGTGGTCAAGACCAATATCAAGAAACTCAACGGTCTGATCGAGATCAAGAGCGAGAAGGGGCTCGGTTCGGAGTTCATCCTGCGCCTGCCCCTGACCCTGGCCATCATCCAGTCGCTGCTGGTCGAGGTTGAAGGCGAGGTCTACTCGATCCCGCTCTCCTCCGTTCTGGAAACCCTGCGGGTCGACCAGCGCCAGTTCCACGTCATTGGCGGCCAGGAGGTGCTCAAGCTGCGTGACATGGTGTTGCCGCTGATGCGTCTGCAAAGGATCTTCAATGTGCAGCAGCGGTACGAGCAGGATGATTTCTGCTATGTCGTGGTCGTCGGCGCCGCCGACAAACGCATGGGTCTGGTGGTGACGCGCCTGGTCGGCCAGCAGGAGGTGGCCATCAAGTCTCTGGGCAGTTATCTGGCCAACATTCCCGGTATTGCCGGGTCAACTATCCTGGGTGACGGCAGGGTTACCCTGATTGTCGATCCTGTGGGGCTCATTGATGGGGGCGACGGGGCTTCCGGTCGTTAAGCCGGCAGTGGGCAACCGAGACTTCAAGAGGATCGAAGGGATAGAGCGTGGCAATATCAGATAAAGATTTCGAACAGTTGCGTGACTTCATCTACAACCTGTGCGGGATGTATTTCCATTCCACCAAGAAGTATTTTCTGGAGAGCCGTCTGGCTCGCAGGATGGAAGCCACCGGCACCAAGACCCACATGGAATACTACCAGTTCCTCAAATCGCCCCGCGGCGCCGAGGAACTCAAGTACCTGATGGACGAGATCACCACCAATGAGACCTATTTTTTCCGTAATGTCCCCCAGTTGAATGCCTTGGAAACCAAGTTGCTGCCGGAGATCGTCGAGGCGAAAACCAAGATGGGATTCCGCAAGTTGCGCATCTGGAGCGCCGGTTCGTCATCGGGCGAGGAGGCGTACACGCTCTCCATGATCCTGCTGGAAAAACGGGCTACGCTGCTCAAGGACTGGATCATCGAGATCATCGGTACGGACATCAACGAGACCGTCATTGCCCAGGCCAAGGAAGGCGTTTTCAACGCCTATTCGGTCCGCAATATCCCGGAT
>JAATGX010000093.1 GCA_015688915.1 Desulfuromonadales bacterium | reverse complement strand
GCTATCGACTGGGGCAATGCCGAAACCCTGGCTTATGCCTCTCTGCTCGATGAAGGTCATTCAGTGCGCATCTCGGGGCAGGATTGCCGGCGCGGCACCTTTAACCACCGCCACTGCGTGCTGCATGACAACAACGATGGCACTTCCTTCATGCCGCTTGCGGGGTTGGCTTCCGGCGCTGCTTCGTTCCAGGCTTGGGACAGCCTGCTGTCCGAGTTCGGCGTGCTCGGTTTCGAGTACGGCTATTCCCTGGAAACGCCCCACGGCCTGACCCTGTGGGAGGCCCAGTTCGGGGATTTCGCCAACGGCGCCCAGGTGATCATCGACCAGTTCATCTCCAGCGGCGAAACCAAATGGAACCGGGCCAGCGGCCTGGTCATGCTGCTCCCCCACGGCTACGAGGGGCAGGGAGCCGAGCACTCCAGCGCCCGCATCGAGCGCTACCTGCAACTCTGCGCCCACGAAAACATGCTGGTGGCCTGTCCCAGCACCCCGGCCCAGATGTTCCACCTGCTGCGGCGCCAGGTACGGCAATCCTTCCGCAAGCCGTTGATCGTCTTCACCCCCAAGAGCCTGCTGCGTAATCCCATCTGCGTTTCAACCCTTGCCGACCTGACTTCGGGCTCGTTCCGCGAACTGATCCTGGACGCTCCCCAGCCGGAGCAGGTCCGGCACGTGCTGCTTTGCAGCGGCAAGATCTACTATGACCTGATCGAGGAGCGGGAGAAACGGGGCGGGGATACCACGGCCATTATCCGCATCGAACAGCTTTACCCGTTCCGCGGAGACCTGCTGGAGGAGCTGTTTGCCCAACTGCCCGCTGACACGGCATGTACCTGGGTGCAGGAGGAGCCGGAGAACATGGGGGCCTGGCCGTATCTGCGGCTGCGGTTCCCGGCGCGGTGCGCCTCCATCCGCTATGTCGGCCGCTCCGAGGATTGCTGCCCGGCAGTCGGTTCGCACCACCTGCACGCCGAGGAACAGGCCGCGATTGTCCAGGCGGCATTTGACAAATAGCCTGTTTGCGGGCAAGATTCATCGCAAAAAATCATCGCAAAAATTTCCGGGAAGAGTTGAGGAAGGCTTCATGGTTGTAGAATATTCACCCATTGTCATTGAATCCATAGATCCGGGGACCTTTCCCCCGATAGCCCTGTATACGCAGCAGGGGATGAAGTACGTGCTGTATCGGGACAAGAATGTGACGCTGACGAGCACCGGGCTCGACAATCTGCGGGAAGGCGACGTGGAATTCGTGTTCGCGCACAACGCGGACATCGAGTATGTGCGGTCGTATTTCGAGAACAATCTGAGCAATGTATTTTCCGGTGACGCCCTGTCTCAGGCGGGGAAGAATTCGGTTCTCTGCTCCGTGATGGTCAATTACATCAGCGACGTGTACCAGCAACCCGATCAGCCGTGGATGTACTAGAAATGCCGGACGCTCATGAACCAGTTCCAGCTTCACATATCCGACCGCGATGAATTGTTGAAGCTCCTGGCAAAGGTTTCGTTCACGGATGTCTATCTTTTCAAACACAGTGCCCAGGTGGCAATACTCACCATGTTCCTGCACCAGAGACTGTTCAACGCCAGGCAGCGGGAACTGGCGGAGGTCGGATTGGGCTCGATGCTCCTCGACATCGGGATGATGCACGTGGCCAACAACATTATCGAGAAGGAAGGCGCCCTTTCCAACGAGGAATATTTTCGCATCAAGCATCATCCACGGGACGGACAGACCATCGCCCGCAACATGGGGATAAGCGAACAGATCTCGCTCGACATCATTCTGAGGCATCATGAACGCTACGACGGCAGGGGATATCCCGGCCACCTCTCCGGCAACGATATCCCGCTCTGCGCCCAGGTCGCGGCAATTTGCGACGTATTCAGCGCCCTGACCAACGACCGCCCGTTCAGACCGGCCTCTCCCCTGAAGGAGGCGTTGAATACCATGAGGAGCGAACGAAACCTGTTCAACCCCGAGATTTATGACGCGTTCGAGGCGTTCATGGCCGAATGATGAGCGGGCACGGCCGCCGGCCGGAACGTCGGCGCGTCCGCATGAGATGCTCCCCAACCTTTTGCCTTGCCGTTATTGTGACATAAGTGCTAATTTAACCTCCATTCTTCGCCGATGGAGGTTTTTCATTTCATGCTCCGCTACCTGACCGCGGGTGAATCCCACGGACCGCAACTGACCGCCATAATCGAAGGGATGCCGTCCGGCATCCCGGTCTCCGCCGACGCCATCAACCGCGAACTGTTCCGCCGCCAGCAGGGATATGGCCGCGGCGGCAGGATGAAGATCGAGAGCGATACCGTGGAGATACTTTCCGGCGTGCGCTGGGGTGAAAGCATCGGTTCGCCGGTGACGCTGGTGGTGAAGAACCGTGACTGGCCCAACTGGCGGGAAAAGATGTCGCCGCTGCCGGAACACCGGGACGATTCCCACGCCGTTACCCGTCCGCGCCCCGGCCATGCGGACCTGAGCGGCGCGCTGAAGTATGATCACCAGGATGCCCGCAACGTGCTGGAACGCTCCAGTGCCCGGGAGACGGCCGTCCGCGTGGCGGTCGGCGCCGTGGCCAAGCAGTTCCTGGGGGCGTTCGGCATCCGGGTCGGCGGGTATGTCACGGAGGTCGGCGGGGTCGCGGCGTTGACCCCTGATATGCCCATCGAGGAATGCTGGTCCCTGGCGGAGGAATCGGAACTCTTCTGCTGCGACCTGGCGGTGGAGGCGGAGATAAAGGGCGCGATCGATGCCGCCAAAGCGGACGGCGACACCCTGGGCGGGGTGGTGGAGGTGCAGGTGCTCGGTTGTCCCCCCGGCCTGGGCAGCTATGTCCAGTGGGACCGCAAGCTTGATGCCCGCTTGGCCATGGCCCTGATGAGCATTCAGGCCATCAAGGGGGTTGAGGTCGGCATCGGTTTCGAGGCGGCCCGCCGGCCCGGCTCACGGGTGCATGACGAGATCTGCCGCGATGCCGCGCGGCCGGAGCAGGGCGCGACCGGCGCCTATTACCATACGACCAACAATGCCGGCGGCATCGAGGGGGGCATGTCCAACGGAGATCCGATCCTGCTGCGGGCCGCCATGAAACCGATCCCCACCCTGTACAAGCCGCTGCGCTCGGTGGACATGCGCAGCCACGAGCCGTTCGAGGCGGCTGTGGAGCGGTCCGACACCTGCGCCGTACCGGCGGCCCTGGTGGTGGCCGAGGCGGTGGTGGCGCTGGAGATCGCCAACGCCTTCCTGGAGAAGTTCGGCGGTGATTCGCTGGGTGAGATCAGGCGCAATTATGACGGATACCGGGAGCAGGTGCGCAATGCCTGATCGTCCCGTGATCCTGACCGGTTTCATGGGAAGCGGCAAGAGCAGCGTGGGCAGGACCCTGGCCAGGAGGACGGGGTGGCCGTTCGTTGACCTGGATGCGGTCATCGTGGCAACGGCCGGGAAATCCATCAACGCCATCTTTGCCGAAGAGGGGGAACCTGTCTTCCGCGCCCTTGAGAGCGCCTGTCTGGAGCAGGTCCTGGACAAGGGGCGGGCGGTGATCGCCACCGGTGGCGGTATTGTGATTGCGGAGCATAACCGGAAGGTGATGGCGCGGCAGGGTATCGTCGTCAATCTGGCCGTATCCCTGCACCAGGTGCTGGAGCGTCTGGCGGGCGCCACGGACCGGCCGCTGTTCGCCGGGCCGGACGCCGCGGAGGCCGTGGCGGCGCTTATGGCGGAGCGTGAACAATTTTATGCCGTTGCCGATATTCGGATTGACACCAATGGGAAATCCGTGGAAGATGTGACGGCAGAGATTCTGAGGTTTTTAAAGGGGTTGAAGCCGTGAGCGTACTGACCGTCAGTCTGGGGGCAGACAGTTACGATATCCTGATCGACAGCGGCATTCTGCCGTCTCTTGGTCGACAGTGCGCGGCCATCGGCCTGACGGGGCGCGTGGCACTGATCACCAACCCGGCGGTGGGCGCGCTGTACGGCGAGATTGCCCGGAAGTCGCTGGCGGATGCCGGGAGCACGGTTTCCCTGGTCCAGATCCCGGACGGCGAGGAATACAAGAACAGCGCTACCCTGAACAGCGTCTATGACGGCCTGATCGATGCCGGCCTGGACCGCAACTCGTTCATCGTTGCCCTGGGGGGCGGGGTGGTGGGGGACCTGGCCGGGTTCGCCGCTGCCACCTACATGCGCGGCATCCCCTTCGTACAGGTGCCCACGACCCTGCTTGCCCAGGTGGACAGCAGCGTGGGGGGCAAGACGGCCATTGATCACGCGCGCGGCAAGAACCTGATCGGCGCCTTTTATCAGCCGCGCCTGGTGCTGATCGACGTGGAAACCCTGAACACGTTGCCCGCACGGGAGTTCCGGGCCGGCCTGGCCGAGGTTATCAAATACGGGATCGCCCTTGACAGCACCTTTTTCCATTACCTGGAGCAGCATGTGGACGCAGTGCAAGGCATGGACCGGGAATCCCTGATCCAGGTGATCCTCTGTTGCTGCCGGCTCAAGGCCGGGGTGGTGGAGCTTGACGAGAAGGAAACCGGGGTGCGCGCCGTGCTCAACTACGGCCATACCCTGGGGCATGCCCTGGAGACGCTGGCCGGCTATCGCACGCTGGTGCACGGCGAGGCGGTGGCCATCGGCATGGGGCTGGCCACGCGGGTCAGCCTGGCGCGCGGTCATTGTTCCGAAGCGGAGGCGGCCAGGATCACTGCCCTGCTCACGCGGTTCGGACTGGACCTGGTTCCGCCGGCGGTGGAGCGCCAAGCGCTCCTGGGTGCCCTTTCAAAGGATAAGAAGAGCCACAGCGGGACCCTCGGCTTTATCTGCAATCAGGGCATCGGCAGCTACGCCGTGGAGAAGATTTCACCGGAACAACTGCTCTCCTTGAGTGGGTTGGAGGATGAGTGCCGCGCTGCGCTGGAAAAGGCGGCCCTGGCGCCTGAGCCGGCGAAAGAGGAACGGGCGGCCACTGAGCCGTGGCGCAGCACCGGCCTGCCCGTTGCCGACACGATGGATGCCGATTTCTCCGCCTTCGAGGATGAGGCCGTGGAACCGGAAGAGATCATCGAGGATCTGGAGATCCTCGAGCTGGACGACGCCGACCTGCTGGAGCCGGAAGAAACGGAGGAACCTGCGGAGCGCCTTGACGCCAGCGAGCCGGATCACGATCCCCTTTTCACCGTCACCCTGGCTGAATTGTACGCACAGCAGGGCTTCACCGACAAGGCGCTGGGGGTTTATCACGCCATTCTGGCCCATGATCCGGGCAATGCCGGGATCCGTGCCCGCATCGCCCTGCTGGAAGCCGGGCGTGCGGTGAACCGTGATGTTGCCTCCGTCGGTTCGGCCGGCGGAAACATGATCCAGGAGAGAGTCTGCGAGGAGCCTTCCCCGGCCGTACCCTCTTTCCCGCCGCGCGGCAGGTCGGCCGAGGCGCTTGCAACCCTTGAGGGCTGGCTCGGCAACATCGGGAGGTTGAGGGAATGCCGCTGAGAGCGACGCTGACAGAGATCACGGAGCGTGTCGAAGGGGCACTGGCCGCCTTTGTCATGGCCTATGACGGCATCGCCATCGATGAGATCATCGTGGGTGCGCCGGAATTCGACGTACAGCTTCTGGCCGTGGAGTATGCCACCGTGCTCGCGGAGATCAAGCGGGCCGTGGAGGTCATCAAGGCGGGCGGGTTGGAGGAGGTTTCCATCACGACCGGCCAGGCGCTGGTCTGCCTGCGCTGTCTTGGCGATGAACTGTTTGCGGGACTGGTCATGGCCAGGACCGGCAATTTCGGCAAAGGGCGCCATGTGCTGCGCCTCAAATCAATCGAACTGGCACGGGAGCTCGCCTGATATGCATTTCCTTGTCCTGCACGGCCCCAATCTCAATCTCCTCGGCAGGCGCGAACCGGAGGTCTACGGCACGCTGACCCTTGAGGAGATCAATCGCTCCGTGGAAGAACTGGCCGCTGAACTCGGCTGTGGCGTCTCCTTTCGCCAATCAAATGCCGAGGGAGAGTTGATCGATGCCATCCAGACGGCTGCCGGGGTATATGACGGGATCGTCATCAATCCGGCCGCCTATACCCATACCAGCGTTGCCATCCGCGACGCGCTGGCCGCCGTGGGGGTGCCGTTTGTCGAGGTGCACCTCTCCAATATCCACCGCCGCGAGGAATTCCGCCACAAGAGCCTGACCGCCGGCCTGGCGATCGGCCAGATCTGCGGGTTCGGCCGGGACAGCTATCTGCTGGGATTGCGGGCCCTTTTTAATCACGCTAAAATCTGAGATCTTCAAGCTTTGCCACAGAGACACGGAGACACAGAGAAAAACGGGAGAGCACCGAAATCGCTTTCAAGGTGAAATCAACGTCGCGAAATCTTTTTTCAAGTTTGACCCATTCCCTTTGATGTGGCTTCCACAGACGGGTTTCGCTTTTGATGTTCTCTGCGTCACTGTGTCTCCGTGGCGGAATTTTTTTGCCTGAGTACCTTACACTGTCAGTCCTGTTGAACATTCCAAAAAACAGTTTGATTTTAGGGTTTCACCTATGCTAAAAAACAGGCGCCTCAGGCTGGAGCGTTTTTTCGATACCTGCGGAGTTGATGCCATCCTGTTCTCGAACTTGCTGAATATCCGCTATTTGTGCGGCTTCAGCGGTTCTGAGGGCGCGCTGGTGCTGACCCGGGACAACGCCTGGTTCCTGTGCGATTCGCGCTACACCACCCAGGCCGGCGCCGAGGTCGTGGATGCCGAGATCCGGCAGTTCACGGTCAAGCTTGATACGGTGGTCGAGTTGGCGACGGAGTTGAAGCTCTCCCGGATCGGTTTCGAGTCGGCCCATACCACGGTCGGTGATTTCAAGGCCTTGTCCGACAGGCTGGCCGGCACCGAACTGGTGGCCGTCGGCGGGGACCTGGATCTGATCAGGTCCTGCAAGGACCAGGTGGAGATCGAACGGTTGCAGCGGGTCGCCTCATTGGCCTCCGCCTCTTTGCAGGCCGTGCTTCCGGTGATGGTGCCCGGTGTCAGCGAACAGGAGGTCGCCCGCGAACTGGAGTTCGAGATGCGCAGGCGCGGGGCCGACGGCAGGGCGTTCGACTTTATCGTGGCCTCGGGAGAGCGGGGTGCCATGCCCCATGGCCGGGCGTCGGAAAGGCCGCTCCGCTCCGGCGAACTGGTGACGATCGACTTCGGCGCTCTCCGGGACGGCTATTATTCCGATGAGACGGTGACCTTGGCGCTTGGCGACCCCGGCGAACGGAGCCGCGAGATCTACGGGATCGTCAGGGAGCGCCACGACAGGGCCATCACGGCGGTCCGGCCCGGCATCGCCTGTCATGAACAGGATGCGATAGCCGGGGAGTTCATGAGGGAACGCGGTTATGGTGAGTATTTCGGGCACTGCCTGGGTCACGGCGTCGGCCTGGAGATCCACGAGAAACCGGTCGTTTCGCCACGCAGCGAGACGGTCGTGGAAGAGGGGATGGTCTTCACCATCGAGCCGGGCATCTACATCCCCGGATTCGGCGGCGTGCGGATCGAAGACACGGTAGTGGCCACAGAGAACGGCTGCCGCCTGCTGACGCAGGTTCCCAAGGAATTGATGGTTCTGTAGGCTACTTCATACAGCGGAGTGCCGGTTATGGGTCTGCCGGTGTCCGCGAGATT
>JAATGX010000138.1 GCA_015688915.1 Desulfuromonadales bacterium | reverse complement strand
AGGCGGCGATTGCCAAGCTGTTGGCGGACGGGGCGCGGATGATCGACGAGAAGCCGCGCAGCGGCGCACACGGCACGCGCATCGCCTTTGTGCATCCCAAATCCAGTAACGGTGTTTTGACCGAACTGTGCCAGCCGGGGCGTTAATCCTTTTTGTCGTATAGTTTCAAGATGTTGTGCCGCGCGTTTGTTTTTTTTGCTTGACAAGCGTTTGATTTAATGCTTATTTGGGCCAACTTTTTATAACAAGACCCTGAAACAAAAACGACCCAAGAAGTAGCTAACCGATTGATTTTACTAATGTCCATTGATATTGGACAAACCTGAATCCGGGAGCGAAATATACTGTGAAGCGTTTCAGAGAAACATGGGAAAAAAGTTTGTTGCACCGTTGCCTTTGGGGAGCCCGTTGAGATTTGGGGTTTTCCAGGGGTATTTGTGTTTTAGGGGATATGAATGTGCTGGCAGGTTTCAAGATTTGTGATGCCAAATCCCTCATGAAAGGTGGTGAGCAGCGACAAGAACCGGTGGTGACAGTACGTATTTATCCGCAGCATATGTAAGCATCTTATAAAAATGAAGGAGGAACACTATGAAGCTTAACAAGAAACTGGTAGCCCTGGCAGCAGCTGGCGCCCTGACCGCGACCGCCCTTCCGGCGATGGCGTTCGAGAACGAATTCCATGGTACTTATACCCTGAAGTCCTTCCTGTCCAACTACGAAAGAGGCAACGCCGGGCTCCTGATTCCCACTAATGCGACTGCGGCTGGTGGCGGTGGCACCGCAGGAAACGTAACCGGCAACACCACGGCGAATCTGCGGATGAACAACTACTTTGAGCAGCGCGCCCGCTTGCAGTACATCGCCAAGGCGAGCGACGACCTGAAGCTGGTCACCCACTTCGAAATTGACTCCGTTTTCGGCGACCGGGCCCAGGGGGACACCTTCCGCAACTACGGCGGCGCCATCGAATCCGATGCCGTCAACCTGGAAACGAAATCGGTCTACCTGGATTTCAGGATCCCCTCCACCCCGGTCCGGGTGAAGGCCGGCATCCAGCCGTTCAAGGATCAGCTCAAGGGGATCCTGGCCGACTTTGACGGCGCCGGCGTCGTCACCACCACCAAGCTGGGTGCCGCCACCCTCAATGTGGGCTACTTCCGCGGCTATGACGGGGAATTCGGTGGGAAGTTACAGAGTGGTGGTGCCGGTCCCGGCCAGAATGCTACTACTCCTAATGTTCTGGGCAACCAGAATCTGGACCTCGGCGCCGTGGAATTCAGCTATGCCCTGAACAAGGACACCAAGCTGGGAGCCCTGTACTACATCTACGGCGATGGCCGTAGTTCTGGTACGCCAAGTAATACGGCTGGGTACAACTACGCGGGGGTACAGGATTCCGCCACCATGATCCACACCTTCGGCCTGACCGGCGAAACCAAGGTCGGCCCGGTGACCCTGAGCGGCTTCGCCGCCTACCAGGCGGGAGTGCTGAAGGGAATTTATGGCACCAATGACAGCGCCTACCTGAACGCTTGGGCCGCCAACGTCGCCGCCAAGGCAGCCGTAGGCCCTGGCACGCTGCATAGCGCCTTCCTCTACACCTCCGGCAACAACGATCAAGCGAACGGTGGCAAGAGCAGGCACCTGACCGGCTGGGTCGGCTACATGCAGTCCCAGGATGGCTGGGCCGCCAACGCCATCAACAGCTACAACGAGTCCGGCATGCTGCTGCTGAACCGCAACGCCGCCTCCCAGGGCACCACCACTGAGTCGGCCGTCGCCTACAGCAGCAGCAACGGCACCAACCCGGCCACCGCCCAGGGTATGTATATGTACACCATCGGCTATGACTTGAACATCACGCCCAAGTTCTTCTTCAACCCCAACGCCGGCTTCCTCTGGGCCGCCAAGAACAACAGCCTGAAACCGAAGGATGGCACGAAGCAAAACGCCAGCAACTTCCAGGCAGCTGAATTCAACTTCGAAACCGGCTACAAGATGTACGACAATCTGACCGCCAAGATTCAGGCCGCCTACATGGTCTTGGGCGGTTACTACAAAAACGGGGGTTACGTCAACGGTGGGGCCACCAACAAGGACCCCGAAGACCCCTACACCGCTCGCGTGGTCCTGAGCTACGCGTTCTAAACGCAACACCATTTGATGTACCCAAAGGGCGGGAGAAATCCCGCCCTTTTTTTTTGACCTGCGGGGGTGTTTGTGCGATACTCGGCAGGCTTTTGAAGCTGGTGCAATAACACGGAGACACAGAGGGGCGCGGAGAAATCAGGAGATTTTTATGGCATCGAAAAAATTGGAAGCTGTTTTCTCTGAGTCTCAAGTCATCATGTTGTTGGAAGAATTCAGCGGCAATCTTAAGTTGGTACACGAAGGTATTTCTGCCATCGACAAGAAAATCGACAATGTGGAAGAAAGATTGACCGAGAAGATCGCGCATGTTGATTTTAAGGTAAATGTATTGAATAAAAAGATCGACAGTGTAGAGGAACACCTGTCCGTCAAGATCGCTGAGGTGAAGGCCGATGTGGCGGTGCTGAAGATCGATACGGACGAGGTAAAGCCGGATCTCGCCGCCCACCGCAATAACACCGAGTTGCACCAAACGCCAAAAAAACGCCCCCTGAAACGGGTCTGAACGGGAGAATTCATGAAAAAGAGTATCGCTCTGCTAGTGATGTTGCTTGCCACGCTGGTGGCTGTCCCGGCGTTCGCCGCCCCGTTGCGGGTGTACGTGGCCGACATGAATGCCGTGGGCGTGCCAAACCGGGACGAGATGAAGCAGACCGTCCAGGCCCTGCTGGCCTCACGGCTGAACGGCGACCGGATCATCGCCGTGGGGGAGGCGGGGGAAGCGGACGTGCTGGTGACCGGCACCTATATCGCCATTGGCAAGGTCTTCAGCGTGGATGCCCTGGCCAGGACCGCGGCGGGCAGGACCCTGACCCGTTCCTTTGTGCAGGGCGAGGGGCAGAACGAGTTGCTTCCCGCCATAGGGAAGCTGGCGGAGAAACTCGCAACAGACCTTGCCGCGCTCTACCCCACCGGTTCGTCGCTTCCGGCGTCGGCGCTCGCCGCCCCGCCCGCCGTTGCTGCTCCTCCTTCCGACATCATAAAAAGCGCCCGGCCGGTGCGGGTGGTTCCGAAGGAAGGGGATTTCATCAAGGCCTCGGATGAACGGCAGCGTACCGTGGGTAGCGGCTGGCTGAGCCGGCGCCTGGAGGGGGTCGTAAACCTGCTGGCCATCGGCAGAACGTTTGCCGACGGCAGCCGCGGGGTCCTCCTGGCGGGAGAGCGGCGGGTCGCCTATTACCGCCAGAAGGACGATATGAAGCTATTAGGGGATCTGGAGTTCGACGCCAACGAGAAAATCCTCTCCCTGGACACCATCGATTCGGGCGACGGCACGTTTGACCTGTACGTCACCATCGTCAAGTCGGGCGACCTGGCCTCCCGGGTCTTCCAGGTGAAAGATGACAAGTTGGTGCAGATGGCCGACGATCTGCCCTATTACTTCCGCGCCTTCAGCCTGGCCGGAGGGCCGAAAAAGCTCTACGCCCAGGCCATGGGGCGCGACGCCGATTTCTTCGGCGATGTTTGCGAAGTCAGTCGTGCCGGGCAGAAGGTCACTTTGAAAAATCCCATCAAGATGCCGCGCTACGGCACCATCTACGGTTTCAACCAGTTCAAGGGCCGCGACGGCGAACCCTTGACCGTCACCTTCACCAGCGATGGCTATCTGGCGGTATACGACCAGGCCCTAAAAGAGCTGTGGCGCAGCAATGACAGGTTCGGCGGCTCCGAGTTGTTCTTCCAGCGGGAGGATCTGGACAACGTCCGCACGACCGGCGAGCGGTACCGCTGGATTTTCATGGACCAACGCATCCAGGTCACCTCCAAGGGGGAGGTACTGGTGGGCAAGAACGATGGTTTCTGGGTGCTGGGCAACGCCCGCTCCTACAAGAAAGGAGCGGTATACTGCATGACATGGGATGGCTCGAGCCTAGAGGAGCAATGGCGCACCAAGGACACCCAGAACTATATGCCCGATTACCTTTTCGACGAAAGCCGGAACGAACTGCTGCTTCTGCAAACGGTCCAGCGTTCCGGAGTTGGCAGCCGTGGTGCTTCGTCGCTTGCGATCAAGAAGGTGGAATAGCGGAATAATAGCCAACCTTGTACCACCCCTAGCCCCTCCTGACATAGGAGGGGGCCGGGGGTGGTTGATTCTCAGAATCAGGACTCAATGACTACACCAACACCCGACATATCCCTCCCCCGCGGAGTGAGTGACTTCCTTCCGGACACCGCCGCCAAAATCGGTTACATCGAAGCCAAAATCCGTCGCGTATTCGAGTTGTGGGGTTTTCGGCGGGTAATCACCCCCAAACTGGAATACGAAGATGTCATGGCTATCGGTCTGGGAGACGAACTGAAGGACAAGACCTACCGCTTCGACGACCGCCAGACCGGGAGATTACTGGCCTTTCCTCCCGATATAACTCCCCAGATCGCCCGTATCGTGGCCACGCGCCTGAAAGGGTGGCCTTTGCCGCACCGCATCAGCTACAGCGGCCGGGTGTTGCGCCAGACCGAGCTGCAAACGGGGCGCAGCCGGGAGATATTTCAGTCCGGCGTGGAGCTGTTCGGTCTTGACTCGCCGGAGGCGGATGCCGAGATGGTGGCCATGGCGGTGGAGTCGCTTCAAGGGCTCGGCTTTGACAATTTCAAGATCGATCTGGGACAGGTGGAGTTCTGCCGCGGGATCATGGCGGAATCAGGTCTCAGTGGAAAGCCCTTGAAAGATCTCCAGGAGGCGGTGACTCGTAAAGACGTCACGGCTTTGGCAAGAGTGCTGGCCGACAACAGCGTTTCCGGGGATTCACGGCGGGAGATCACCGCCCTGCCGCGTCTGTTCGGGGGGCGCGAGGTGCTGAACGAGGCAGAGCAGATAGTGAGCAATGCCAGGTCACGAGCGGCATTGGAAAACCTGCGCCAGGTTCTTGATATCCTCGACATACACGGTGTCGGCGATCATCTGTCCATCGACTTGGGAGAAACACGTGGATTGGATTACCACACCGGTATCACCTTCGAGGGCTTTGTAGCCGGTCTGGGCGAGCCGGTCTGCAGCGGTGGCCGCTATGATAATCTGACGGCGCGTTACGGCGTTACCGCCCCGGCCACCGGATTTACCTTCAACGTGCTGAGCCTGCTCCGGGCGCTGGAGCGCCGGCCCGAGGTGGAGGCGAGCACCACCAGGGATTTCCTGCTGTTCAACGGTGGCGACGATCGGCGGGATGTGCTTGAAGTGGCGCGTCTGCTCCGTTCGCGCGGATACACCGCTGCACGGGACATCATTCGCAGGGGGTTTGACAGTTCCCTGGAATATGCCCGCCGCATGAACATCCGTTGCATGCTGATCATTGGTGGAAAGCCGGAAGACGGAGGCTGCTGTGCGGTACGCGTTCGCGATGGGGTGAAGGTCCGCCTTGACAGAGGTTTGCTGGAACGAGAAGGACTCATGAAATTTATCGAAGAAAGCCGGGGAGACGAATAGACATGGCAAATGTGGTCGTGGTTGGCGCCCAATGGGGCGACGAGGGTAAAGGCAAGGTCGTTGACATCTACACCGAGCATGCCGACGACATTGTGCGCTATCAAGGCGGCAACAATGCCGGGCATACCCTGGTGGTGGGGAACGAGAAGGTGGTTTTGCACCTGATTCCATCGGGGATACTGCACGAGGGGAAACGTTGCATCATCGGCAATGGCGTGGTTCTCGACCCCGAGGTGTTCATCAGGGAGATCACCAAGCTCAAGGAGTCGGGCAGGATCAAGGATGACACCTGTCTGCTGCTGTCCGAGTCGCTGCATGTCATCATGCCCTATCACAAGCGGATCGACATTGCCCGTGAGGCTAAAAGCGGCGATAAAAAGATCGGCACCACCGGCCGCGGCATCGGCCCCTGCTACGAGGACAAGATCGGCCGGCGCGGCATACGTCTGATGGACCTGCTCAACCCGGAGGTCTTCGCCGCCAAGCTGAAGGAATTTCTGAAGGAAAAAAATTTCATCCTTGAAAAGCTTTTGGGCGAGCCGGCATGCAGTTTTGATGAAATTTACGAGGAATACCAGAAATACGCCGCTGTCCTGGCTACCTATGTCGCGGACACCTCGCTGATTCTCAGCAAGGACCTGAAGGCCGGA
This sequence comes from Desulfuromonadales bacterium, assembly GCA_015688915.1. GTDB lineage: Bacteria > Desulfobacterota > Desulfuromonadia > Geobacterales > Pseudopelobacteraceae > JACPFJ01. Next base: position 11,492 of record JAATGX010000138.1, on the reverse strand, counting down.
AAGAAGGCGCTTTTCGAAGGCGCCCAGGGAACCTTGCTGGATGTCGACCATGGCACCTACCCGTATGTCACGTCCTCTTCGACCTGCGCCGGCGGTGCTTGTACCGGCTCTGGCGCCAGCCCGCGCGACATCAACGAGATCATCGGCATCTCCAAGGCCTACGTCACCAGGGTTGGAAGCGGCCCGTTTCCGACCGAGCTTCTTGATGACACCGGTGAACAACTGCGTCAGACCGGCGGTGAATTTGGCGCCACCACCGGCCGTCCGCGCCGGTGCGGCTGGTTTGATGCCATGGTTGCCCGTTACGCGGTACGGGTCAATGGCCTGACCGGCATTGCCCTGACCAAGCTGGACGTACTGAGCGAGTTCGATACCATCAAGGTTTGTACCGGTTACACCCACAATGGTGCAGCCTTGGAAGATCTTCCGGCCGCTTTGGAGATATTTGAGAAATGCCAGCCGGTCTACGAGGAACTGCCGGGTTGGAAAACGGATATCACCGCCGCCCGCAGCTTTGACGAACTCCCGGTAAATGCCCGTGCTTATGTTCGCAGGCTGGAGGAGTTGGCCGGCTGCCAGATCGTCCTGGTTTCGGTCGGTCCGCGTCGCGACCAGACCATCATCCTGCGTAATCCGTTCGGGTAATATATGCCGACACGGGCGCAATACACGGAGGGCGTGGTGTGAATCACGCCCTTTTTCATACATTGGAATGCCTGATGAGCGCTGATATCTTCCGTTACCAGCGCTCACGTGACAAGTCCCCCTTTGAAAAAGGGGGATTGAGGGGGATTTGCCTTTAGCGGCGCACCTTCAAATCCCCCCTGACCCCCCTTTTTCAAAGGGGGGGACGCCTGACGGAAGATTGACGCTAATCAGGTTGAAATAACACGGAGAACACGGAGACCTACATGGACTTCAATCATTTTGACGACCGTGGCAATGCCGTGATGGTGGATGTGAGCGCCAAGCAGCCCACCCTGCGTATCGCCGTGGCCGAAGCCGTAGTGCTGCTTTCGTCCGAACTATTGTCCGCCATCGAGGCGGGTGGTGTCGCCAAGGGGGATGTGCTCGGGGTAGCCAGACTGGCCGGTATCATGGCGGCCAAGAAGACCCCGGACCTGATCCCCCTGTCCCATCCCCTGGCCCTGCATTCCGTGGCAATCGACTTTACTCCGGACGCCGCGACGGGGCGGATCGCACTACAGTGTACGGTGCGGGCCTTTGAACGGACCGGGGTGGAGATGGAGGCAATGACCGGGGCAGCTATTGCTGCCCTGACGATCTACGATATGTGCAAGGGAAGCGATAAGTCCATTGCCATCGGCGAGATCAGACTACTATATAAGGAAGGCGGCAAGAGTGGAGTCTACCGCCGGGAGGAGGGGCAATGAGGGCGGCTATCCTGACCTTGAGCGACAAGGGGGCGCGCGGCGAGCGCATTGACGAGAGCGGCCCGCGTCTGGCGGCCTGGCTGGCGGACAAAGGGGTGCAGACGGTGCAGGCCCTGGTTATCCCCGATGATATGGATACGATTGTCGAGACGCTGGTGGAATGGGCTGACGCAGACTTGGCCGACCTGATCCTGACTACGGGAGGAACGGGGGTCTCGCCGCGGGATGTGACCCCGGAGGCTACTCAGCGGGTGGTGGAACGGGCGATTCCGGGAATCGGCGAGTTGATGCGCCTGAAAAGCCTGGAAAAGACCCCCATGGCGTCATTGTCCCGGGCCATGGCCGGTATCCGCGGTCAATCGCTGATCATCAATCTGCCCGGAAGCCCGAAAGCTGCGCTGGAAAACCTGGAGGCGGTCTGGCCGGTGATCGGTCATGCGGTGGAAAAGATTCGCGGGGATGAAAGCGACTGTGGCGGGCGGTTCAATTAGATCGTTGAATTTGCGCTGTCTCACTCAAGCGTTGTCCTCAGTCTCTTTCTCTGCGCCACGATCTTCTTCTCCGTTAACCGCTTTTCTTTCGCCCCCCTCGGCACCTTGGTGGCAATCCGCTTCTTGATCTTCCGCTCCCGTTTCTCCAGCGCCAGGCACAGGCGCTTCATGGCCGACTCGCGGTTCTGGGCCTGGGACCGGCTCTCGGATGCCTGGGCCACGATGCCGGTGGGCAGATGCCGGATGCGTACCGCGGAGTCGGTGGTGTTCCGGTGTTGCCCGCCCGGGCCGGAGGCGCGGTAAAACTCCACCCTGATGTCCGATTCCCTGATTTCGATCGTCATGGCATCCTCATCTGCTCGCAGGGGAGAGGGAACGGGTACCCTCCTAGAGGCTCAGCTCCGCGTGACTGTGATACAGTTCGTCACGCTCTCGCGTAACATCCCCGTCTTCCAGGTATTCGTCAAAGGCCATCACCCGGTCGATGATCCCGCCCGGGGTTATCTCCACGATACGGTTGGCCACGGTGGAAACGAATTCATGGTCATGGGAGGCGAACAGCACCACCTCTGGATAAGCGATCAGCCCATCGTTCAGGGCGGTGATCGACTCCAGGTCAAGATGGTTCGTCGGCTCGTCCAGGATCAGTACGTTGGCACCGGAGAGCATCATCCTGGATAGCATGCAGCGTACCCGCTCGCCCCCGGAAAGTACCGAGGTCTTCTTCATCGCCTCCTCGCCGGAGAAGAGCATCCGCCCCAGGAAGCCGCGGGCAAAGGTCTCACCCTCGGTGGGGGGTGAATACTGTCCCAGCCATTCGATCAGGTTCAGGTCCTTCTCGAAATAGCTGCTGTTTTCCTTGGGGAAATAGGCGTGGGTAATGGTTACCCCCCAGCGAAACGAACCGCTGTCCGGCTCCAACTCGCCGGCCAGTATCCGGAAAAGGGTGGTGCGGGCAAGGGTGTTGCCTCCGACAAAAGCGATCTTGTCGTTTTTGCGGACGATAAGATCCAGGTTGTCCAGAACCCGAACCCCGTCGATCTCCTTGGAAAGTCCCTGGATCTCCAGGATGATGTCGCCGCAGGGGCGCTCGGCTTTGAACATGACGTGCGGATACTTGCGGGACGAGACCGGCATATCCTCCAGGGTCAGCTTGTCCAGGAGCTTTTTGCGCGAGGTGGCCTGCTTTGCCTTGGAAGCGTTGGAGGAGAAACGTTGGATAAAGGCCTTCAATTCGTCGGCCTTTTCGGATACCTTGCGGTTTTCGTTCTGGCGCTGCTTCAGGTTCAACTGGCTGGCATGATACCAGAAATCGTAGTTGCCGACATAGACCTGAATCCTGCTGAAATCGATGTCCGCGGTGTGGGTGCAAACCTGGTTGAGGAAGTGACGGTCGTGGGAGACCACGATCACCGTATTGGGGAAACGGAAGAGGAAATCCTCCAGCCAGGAGATGGACTTCAGGTCCAGGTTGTTGGTCGGTTCGTCCAGGAGCAGCACGTCCGGGTTGCCGAACAGTGCCTGGGCCAGCAGTACCCGCACCTTGTCGCCCCCCTCCAGCTCCTTCATCTGTTTGGTTCGCAATTCCTCGGGAATGCCCAGGCCGTTCAGGAGCACCGCGGCCTCGGACTCGGCTTCGTAGCCGTTCATCTCGGCGAATTCGCCTTCCAGTTCGGCCGAACGGACCCCGTCCTGCTCGCTGAAGTCCGGCTTGGCATAGATCGCCTCACGTTCGACCATGACGTCGTAGAGGCGCTTGTGCCCCATGATGACCGCATTGAAGACCGTTTCCTCGTCAAAGGCGAACTGATCCTGGCGCAGCACCGCGACCCGTTCGCGGCTGCCGATGGTAATTTCGCCCTTGTCCGGGGTGATCTCGCCCGAGAGGATCTTGAGGAAGGTGGACTTGCCGGCGCCGTTGGCGCCGATCAGCCCATAGCAATTGCCCGGAGTGAATTTTATGTTGACGTCTTTGAAGAGGACCCGCTTGCCATAGGAAAGGGTAATGTTTGATGCTGAAATCATGCTTGATCAACTCCTTGTGAGAAAAAAAATCTGAGTACCCCGCCGGGATACTCAGACTGTTAAGCGGATTTTGCGAATCGCCACTGAAAATCTCCCGGATTGGTAGTGCGACCCATTATATAGCCCTATTTGGTGCGGTCAACTCAATTATCGCGCCTGACGCAGAGCTTATTCTAAGTTGCAGTCAAGGTGACACCAAAAGCGACCACCCCCAACCCCTCCTTATCAAGGAGGGGAGCTTTATAATCCCCCTCCTATTTTAGGAGGGGCCAGGGGTGGTAAGGTGTCAGCTTGAATGTTTATTGGAATTACCGGTGATTTTCCGGTGAGTTGGCACCTGGCGAGTGAGTGCCCGCCCGATTCTCCACATCCGCAATGTGCGAGGCTATGTGCGCGTTGACCAGATCCGCATGGGTGAGTGGCCCCATGTGGCCCGCCCCCTGGATAGTCTCGCGGCGCGCCCTGGGAAGCGTCTCGCTCAGGCGCAGGTTGGTCCGGCGGCCGGAGGCGGGCGACTCGCTGCCGTCAAGCAGCAGTGTGGGTGCGGAATTCCTTGCGTAGACATCGTGCGGTGTTCGATCGTTCGTCAGTGAGCGAACCTCTTCGAATATCTTGCGACCGGACGCCATGAATGCCGCCTGCCGGGGTGGAGGCATGCGTGACCAGGAACCGGGCCCGTTCCAGTAATCGACAAACTGCTCGGCCCACTCGGGTGTCCCGGCCAACTCCGGAGCGGATAACCGGCCGGAGGCATCGGCACGGTTCAGGTCGGCAATCCCCTCCTCATCGTGCAGGGAGAACAGCACGCCAAACGCGACAGGTTCGTAGAGCGTGATCGAGGCCACCGGAACGCGCCCGCCGGCGCCAAGCTGAAGGGCGATCAGCCCGCCATAGGAATGGCCCACCAGGTGAACGGGAGCATTGGCGATGCTCCCCACGGCCTCAGCCACCGCCACATCCCGGTGGAAGTGGAACGTCTCGCCGCCATGCCAGGGCTCGCTTTGTCCATAACCGATAAAATCGGGAATCAGAACTCGATGGCTCTGGTTCAACAGGTCCCGCAGACGGCGCCATTGCTGGGACGACAGCCCGCTGCTGTGCAGCAGGAGAACAGGGGAGCCCTGTCCGCTGTCGTCGATGTAAATATTCTGGCCTGTCACATTGAGGTGATACATTCATGCCCCCTTGGTCTCAGACCGGGAAGGGTTTTTGAACTCGCAGGGCACGCCGACCTGGCAGAGCGCGCAGCCGGCCGGACCTTGCACCCCGCGTTCAGTCGCGAGCTGGATGGATTCCGGGCCATAGGCATATACCATGCACCTGTTCTTGTCGTGGCCGCTCCGCGAGATCGCGTCAACCGGGCAGCGCTTTATGCAGGCGCCGCATCTGTCTGTGGCATAAAACAGGCAGTTAGCCTGGTGATGAGCGGCAATCCGGCTGTCCGGCGGCAGAACGGCGTCCGTCACCACCGAGTTCAAGACAATCGCCGTCCCTTTTTCACTGATAAACGCGTCACTCAGGCCAAAGGTGCCCAACCCGGCAACATAGCCGACATGCCGCTCCGACCAGGTGGACGACTTGCCGGTCGGCGTATCGACGATGCTGAACCATGGGGCGTCGGCCGGCGCTACCCCCCGATGGCCGTACCCGGCCAGTTCATCCAGCAGGGCGGCACGCACCTGTTTCTGCAAGGTCTTGGAACTCAGGTAATAGGCCAGGGTCCACTCCGGTGACGGCCGCTCCTTGCACGGCCGGTTACTGTCGCGCAACCCCTTGCTCCAGGGCATGACCCAACTGATCACGGTGCCGCCGCGCCAGCTATCCTCGCCATGTGCCGCTTCGAACGCCTCCCGGGGCGTGCGGTGCCACGGGCCGATAATCGATTTGAGCTCCTCGAACAGCGGATCATCGGCCGAGGCGAAATTAACCACCGGCTCATCGAAATAGCGTTCCGACAGGGTTTCGGACCAATTGTCCCCATGTCCGATCACCAGGCGCCGGACGGTATCCTTGATCTGCTCTTTCATGATAGTGCTCCCACGATGAATTCATTGGCGCGGTCAGGCGTCGGCTCCGGTGGCGGCCTTTTCGGGCCGGTTGAAGACGCAGGTGGTCCCCTTCGGGTTGAAGCATTTGTTGCAGGAGATGCAGAGCGCGGGGCTGCGCTCTCCGGCTTTCCAGCGGTTGATCAGGGCGCTTTCGCGGATGAGCGGCCGGCAAAGCGATACTCCGGTGATGTTTGTCTGTGCTACCAGCTTTTCCAAGGGGTCGAAATCGCGGTTCCCGCCGACGACGAGCACCGGGACCGGCACCTCGCGGGCGATCTCCGCGGCGTAGGAGTGGAAGTACGCCGGCGTCTTTCGGGCCGGGCCTTCATCGGGCCGCGACGAAAAGCTGCCGCCACTGATCTCGATGGCGTTGATCCCGAGTTCGGCGAGCCTCGCGCAGACGTGGCGGCAATCCTCGAAAGTCATGCCCTGATCCATGAAATCGTCGCAGTTGATCTTGATCAACACCGGATAGTCGGGGCCGACCTTTTCCCGCACTGCGGCATAGGTTTCGAAGATGGCCCGTCCCCTGTTCTCGATCGGTCCGCCGTACTCGTCGTTGCGCCGGTTGTAGTAAGGGGTCAGGAACTTGCTGAGCAGATAGCCGTGCGCCCCGTGGAGTTGCACGCCGTCAAAACCCGCCTGTTTTGCCCTGAGCGCCGCCTGTGCAAAGGCATCCTGCATCTGCCGGATTTCTTCTCTCGTCATCTCCTGTGCCATTTTCCCGTAGGCGAGATCCTCCACGGCGCTCGGTCCCCAGACCGGCTTTTCCCCGGAGTGTTGGTACTGCGAACCCAGACAGGCGAGCTGGAGGATGATTGCGGTCTGGTGGCCGTGGACAGCGGTGGTGAGCGTCCGATATTCGTCAATGAACGAATCGTCATGGATAGCCATCTGGCCCGTTTGGAGTTGTTCCTCGCCGCACACCGAGGTCAGTCCCGTGATGATGGCCCCCACCCCTCCCTTTGCAAGGTCCTCGTAGATCTCGTAGTGTCTCGGAGTAAGATGTCCCTGTTCATCGGCGAAAGCGTCGTGGGTGGCCGAACGGAAAAATCTGTTCTTAAGCTTCATGCCGGCGAAGTCAATCTGATCGAATAATCTCTTCATGCCCTGTTTCCTCCTTGCGGCGCGGTTTGTAGTCACTTTTAATTTGCAAGCTACCGTAGTAAAACATGGTGACTTGCAAATTGCAAGTATAAAAGTTATAGTGGTACCATGGAAAATAATTCAAGCATGGAATTTCGTTCGTCCTGTCCGATTGCCTGTGTCCTCGATATCATAGGGGACAAGTGGACGCTGCTCGTGGTCCGTGACCTCTTTCTGAACAAGCACCGCTACGGGGAGTTCACCGAATCATCCGAGGGGATACCGACCAACACCCTGGCGGATCGGCTCAAAAAGCTTGAGGCGGCCGGCATTATCAAGAGAGTCTTGTACCAGTCCAATCCGGCGCGTGCGGAATATTACCTCACCCGGAAGGGGGCGGACCTGGGGGAGGTGCTTGGCGCGATGCGAAAATGGGCCGAACGTCACGTGCCGGAAGTCCGGTTTCCCAAGACGTTCCCGCAGCCTGAAATCCGTGATTGATGCCAGTCATGGCAAAAAGAAAAGGCCACTTTTCCGGAGAAAAGTGGCCTTCTTGAAGTTTGGCGTCCCCTACCGGATTTGAACCGGTGTCGCCGCCGTGAAAGGGCGGTGTCCTGGGCCGGGCTAGACGAAGGGGACGTGCTGGTTACCATCGCGCCCATGTCTATTGTACAATGACATGTTGCCCAATTAATGACGCGATAGACGTAAACATATACAGTACATTTTCTGATGAGTCAATATTTTTTTGGGTGCTGCCTCAATTCGTTGAAGATGATGTATTTCTGTTACGGGGCGCCGCCTTACTGGCGGAAAGCAGCGCGGCAAAGAATAAGTGGCTGGCAAAACTGCCAGCCACTTGGTATGGTGGGCATACTTGGGATCGAACCAAGGACCTGCCGATTAAGAGTCGGCTGCTCTACCAGCTAAGCTATATGCCCAAGTTTATGCAAAAAGAAAAGTTACGACAAAAACCGTAACCCTTCGGGGTAATTGGTGAGCCGCGTTGGGGTCGAACCAACGACCACCTGATTAAAAGTCAGGTGCTCTACCGACTGAGCTAGCGGCTCAAAGAGAATAGACTATCTACATCAGAAAATTCGATGAGTCAATAATTATTTTTTCAGTGCAAGGCAGTTGGTTGGATGGAGCGGGGGAAGAGCGGGTTGAAGCCGCTGGAAGAATGGCCTGATTCCGGAATGGGGAGACAGTGTGGCAGAAAAGGTCTGTATAGGGCGGTGTGACACGTACGAGTACCCCTTGCTGCGGGAAGCGGTAGTATCGCTTTTGAGGCCGCTGGGGGGGATTGAGGCATTTGTGGGGCGGGGCGACCGGGTGCTTCTCAAGCCGAATATGCTGGCGCCCAAACCGCCCGAGGCGGCGGTGACGACCCATCCGGTCCTGGTGCGGGTCGTGGCGGAATTGGTCATGGCAGCGGGAGGTGAGGTGTTGATCGGCGACAGCCCCGGCCTCGGCGGATTCCGACGGGTGGCCGAGCGGAGCGGTATCAGGCGGGCCGCCGAGGAATGTGGCGCCAGGCTGGTGCCGTTTGATGACATCGTCGAGGTCCAGGGGACGGGAGTGTTTCGGCGTATAGCCGTGGCACGGGCTTACTGGGAAGTGGACAAGATAATCAATCTGCCCAAATTGAAGACCCATGAGATGATGACCATGACCTGTGCCGTGAAGAATCTCTTCGGCGCGGTGGTTGGAAGCGAAAAGCCGGCCTGGCACCTTAAGGCGGGAACGTCGCGGGAACAGTTTGCCCGTTTGCTGCTGGAGATTTATCTGCTGAAGAAGCCGGTGCTGAATATTGTGGATGCTGTCTGGGCCATGGAGGGTAACGGACCGGGAAATGGCGACCCGTTGCCGGTGGGGGCGATCCTGGCCGGGGTCAACCCGGTGGCGGTGGATACGGTCGCGGCACGGTTGGCCGGGATACCGGGCGATCTTTTGCCTGTGGAGCGTGAGGCGGTCAGAATGGGGTTGCCGGGAAGCCGCTGGGAGGAAATCGAGTTGACGGGCACCGGGCTGGAAACTTTCGGGCAGCGTCCCTTCAAGCTTCCGGCCGGACTGGATGTGCAGTTTGGCCTGCCCCGTTTTCTGAAGAAGGCGCTTCGCAATCACCTGACCCCGTGGCCGGCCGTGAGTGAGCGCTGCGTGCTGTGCGGTGTGTGCAGGGATGCCTGCCCTCCCGGCGTTATTACCATAAAAAACAGCGCCCTGTCGGTAGACACGGGGCGCTGTATCCGTTGCTGGTGTTGTCGCGAACTCTGTCCCCATGATGCCATGGAACAGCGGCGTGGACTGCTGCTGAGGGTCGCCTCAGCTTTGGGCAGGAGGAGGCGAAGCCGTCAGGCCTCCTCTTCCTCGGAGCCAAGGGGGATCTCCCGATAGGCCCGCTCCTCCTCGAAACGCTTGGTCTGTGCCTGGAGCTTTTCCAGATCGGCCTTGCATTTGACGCAGTGGCGGGCAAAGGGCATGGCCTTGAGTCGGCCAAGGGGGATCTCTTCTTCGCACTCTTCGCAAATGCCGTATTCTCCTTCGTTGATGCGCAACAGGGCCTCGTCGATGCTGTGCAGTTTTTCCCGCTCGCGATCCCCCAGTATCAACCCCAACTCGCGATCCCGCTCGGATGATGCCTGGTCGTAGATGTCACCGCTCGGTTCGCCGGTGGCTGCCGTCTCTGCCCCGTTTTTCACGGTCTTGTGTATCTCGCGCAGGGTGTCGTCCTTCATCTTAAGAAGGATGTCACTGATTTCTTTCCATTTTTTGGTCGGTTTGGTTGCCATTGATCAACTCCATCGGCTCGTCGGTCTGCCGTAAAGGCGGCCAAATAATACCGAAAACGGCTGGGTTGTCAAGTTTAAAAGGGGGGCGGAAAATGAAGAGGGGCTGACAACAGACCAGCCCCTTTTGTTTGCGAACACGTTCTTAATCGACAATTTCGCCGATCAGGTCATAGTCGGACGAATCGGTGATCCTGAGTTGGACGATGTCGCCCACATCGGCGGTGCCGGCGGTGATATAGACTTGGCCGTCTATATCCGGTGCCTGGCGGGAAGAGCGTCCCTTGAGAAGCAACTCGGTTTCTTCGCTGTATCCCTCGACGATCACCTGTTCCGTCTTGCCGATCAGGGTACGGTTGCGGCGGAAGGAGAGGCGGGCCTGGGCACGCATCAGCTTGCGGTAACGCTCGCGTTTGATGCGCTCTGAAACCTGCTCCGGCATGGCGGCAGCCGGGGTGCCTTCCTCGCGGGAGTAACAGAATACCCCCAGACGGTCGAACTGGCTCTGCTCCACGAACTGCATCAGGCCGGCAAAGTCGTCCACCGTTTCGCCGGGGAAACCGACGATCAGCGAGGTACGCAGGGCGATGTCCGGTATTTCGTTCCTCAGCTTTGCGATCAGATCCCTGATCTGCTGGCCGTTGCTGCGGCGTTTCATGGCCTTCAGCACCGGGTCCGAGATGTGTTGGATCGGGATGTCGAGGTACTTGCAGACCTTGGGTTCATCCCGGATCAGGGCGATCAGGCCGTCGCTGATGCCGTCCGGATAGGCGTACAGCAGGCGGATCCAGCGCAGTCCGTCGATGGCGGCCAAGCGGCGGATGAGTGTCTCCAGGGTGGTGTCGTCGTCCATATCGCTGCCGTAGCGGGTGATGTCCTGGGAGATGACGTTGATCTCCTTGACGCCGCGGGCCACCAGGCGTTCGGCCTCAGCCACCAGTGCCTCCAGCGGCCGGGAGCGGTAGGGACCCCGTAACTGGGGGATGATGCAGTAGGAGCAGCAGTTGGAGCACCCTTCGCCGATCTTCAGGTATGAGTACCAGGCAGGGGAGGAGTTGAGGCGCGGCAGGCTCTCGTCGTAGATGTAGTCCGGGTCGCCGATGTAGCGCAGTTGATCCTCCGTGCCCGTCTTTTCTGCCAGGATCTCCGCGATGCGGGGGTAGTCGCCGGTGCCGATGAAGATATCCACTTCCGGCAATTCCCTGGCCAGTTCTTCCTGGTAACGCTGCGGCAGGCAGCCGGAGACGATCAGGGTATGGCAGCGCCCGTCGTGCTTGCGCTCGGCCAGGTCCAGGATGGCGTCGATGCTCTCCTGCTTGGCCTCCTTGATGAAGGAGCAGGTGTTGACGATGATCACGTCGGCAACCTTCTCGTCGGTGGTAATCTCGTACTCCTGCTTCGAGAGCACCTCCAGCATCACCTCGGCATCCACCAGGTTCTTGGGGCAGCCCAGGCTGACCATGCTGACCTTCTGTTTCACTGTATCACTCAAAATAACCCGCCTCCATTACTCCCTGAAATTCACGAACTGCATCTCCACGTCCAGGTTTTGTCCCTTAAGGAGTTGGATTGCCTCCTGCAAATCGTCACGGTTCTTGCCGGTCACCCTAACCTGGTCATCCTGGATCTGGTCCTGCACCTTGAGTTTTCTCGCCTTGT
>JAATGX010000267.1 GCA_015688915.1 Desulfuromonadales bacterium | reverse complement strand
GCCGGAGCTGTTCCGGCAGCCGGGGCCTTCGCGGGCTCTTCGGCAAAGGCGGCTGCGGCAACGGAAAGCGTCAGGCTTGCGGCGATTATCAGTTTCTTCATGGTCATTGCGTATCCTCCCTATCCGAGTTCTTCGACCAGTTCCCTGGTCAGACGGTCAAAATCCTTGTTGGCAACATGGGCATAGTACAGGGCCAATGCCCAGGAAACGAAAAACTGGGACAGGGCGAATACATAGCCGAAGTTAATGACGCCGATGATCTTGATCTTGAACAGGCCAGGCGCATAGGCGGCTCCGATGGGGAGCAGGAAGTAATACACGCAGGAAAAGATCCACCAGCCGAAGAGGAAGGCTGATTTTTTGTGGTGAAGTTCCACGAACTTCGGGTTTTTGGCGATAGCTGTCCAGTCATACTGTCTTTCTGCCATAAGATGTACTCCTTTCTGTCGGAATTGTTGTCTGCACGGTACTCACAAACCTCGATGTTTTGCTAGTTCGCCCCCTTTCTGTAAAGTGGAAACCTCACGGCGCTATTTGTGCATAACCGAATTTCATGGAAAGCACCTTAGCCCCCTCCACCATGGAAGGGATGATCTCTATTTCAAGCCTCTCCTGCAACATGCGGAACGACGGTGCCAGCATTGTCAGCGCCCCGACCACCTTGCCGGCATAATCCCTGATGCCGACGGCAACCGCACAAATGCCGTCGCCAAGCCCTCCGAAATCGACCGCAACACCCTTTTGGCGGATATCCAGTAGTTCCGATTCCAGCTTTTTCATATCGGGAACACCCTTTTTCCGTAAATCCCGCCTGCCTATTCTTTCGAGAGAGTCAGCAGAGCTCATGGCCTTGATGGCCTTGCCGGCTGCATTGGTGAAGAAGGGAAAACGCCGGCCAACCAGCGGGGTGGCCTTAATCTGTTGAAACGAATCGACCATATCCAGGAAGAGGACTTCGTCGTTGTTCATTACGGTCATATACATGGCCTCGTCATGCTTGCGTGCAAGCTCTTCCATGATCGGGTGGGCCAGCCGGATGAGATTGGCGCTTTTAAGGATGTGCTGCGCCACCTCGAAAGCACGGATGCCGAGACGATAGGTACCCGTTGCCGCGTCCCGTTCAGTCAACCCCTTGTCCTCAAGGGTAGCCAGCAGGCGGAACGCCTTGTTTCGGCTCAATTCGAGCTTTCTGGCCAGCACGGGGACTGTCAGGCTTGTATCTTCGGCCGCCAGGGCTTCCAACAGGTCAAAGGCCTTGACAACCGCCTGAACCGAATACGTGCCCCTCTCTCTGTCCATGCGCAACTCCCCGATAGGAAATACGAAAAAGACTAAACGCCTGTTTAAATATGCGCAACAATCTGTTATTATTTTTGTAATACGACGTTCTATAAATGTCAACAAAATTTTATCACACAAAGATATACCATAAAATTTATATTTAATTACAGTCAGTTGAAAATAAATTTTCATACTTATTTGTGTAATAACTGAATATCAAACAACAATAACCATGGTTTTATTTTTGAGTAGTACGGCCGGTATCGGCTGCATATCAGGATGGGACTCAAGCGATTTGGTGGAAAAGAACATGCGGCGATTTTGCACCGAAATAGAAAAAGGGAAGGTGCCAGCAGGCACCTTCCCTTTACATCGTCTGAAGGGTATGAGGGGGGGGGATTATTTGGGCATTGGGCAGTACATGTTGCCATAGGGACGCTTGCTGCGGGGCACTATCTTGACGAACCGCTCCTTGAACACCTCGTCGGCGTCGAGCTTGAGGTCGCGACAGTACTCCTTGACGTAACCTTCCAGATCCTTGCGGTCGCTGTCGTCGAGATCAAACACGCCGACCTCCTTGGCCAGACGGGATTCATCCACGCCACCCCGCACATAGATGACCCCTCCATGCATTCCGGTACCGAACAGATAGCCGTGCTTGGCCTTGGACGGGTCGTCGGTAAACATGCCGAGCAGGATCAGCACGCCACCGGCCATATATTCGCCGAAAAAGTCTCCGGCCTTGCCACCGGCGATCAGGACCGGTTTATTATCCTGGTAGGACTTCATGTGAATGCCGACCCGGTAGCCGACATCCTTGCGGATATGGATCCTGCCGCCGCGCATGCCGTAACCGAGCACATCCCCGGCATGGCCATGGATGACGACCTTGCCTGCATTCATGGTATTGCCGATATTGTCCTGGGCGTTTTCCCTGACAATGATGGTGGCGCCGTTCATGAAGGCGCCCAGGTCGTTGCCCGGCACCCCGTTGATGGTGATGGTCACCGGCTTGTTGATACCGTCACCGATGAAATACTGGCCGTTGACGTTGTTCAGCTCTATTGTTTCCGTGCCGGCCGCGACCGCTTCGCGGATCTTCAGATTGAGATCGCGGTAGTACATGCCCTGTGCGTCTATCTTCATGGGAAAATCTCCTTCAACATTCAAAATCCGTCTCTCACAGAGGCACGGAGTTCACGGAGAGCAGAGAGATCAAAACAAAAGGTAAACTGCGTGCATAGTTCGACATGCGCTTTTCCTCTGTGTCTCTGTGAGCTCTGTGAGAGCCCGCCTGTATGTTCACGCCGTACCCTCGACCATGGCAATGACCGGTTCCCCGCCGCGCGGCGACCATATCCGGGAGGGATTGGGGCAGATCTCCCGGATAGCCGACTCCTCCGAGGCCATATAGACAAAATCTTCGTATTCGGCACAGACCAGCGGACGCAGCTTGACCCGGTCGTTGAGCCCGATCAGCCCCTTGTTGCTGGCAAACAGGATGGCGAAGGGACCATTCAGGAGTGCACTGCCGTAAACCTGACGGATGGCGGTGTAGAGCTCGCGCTCGTTGTCCGGCAACTGGTCGATCAACGACCAGAAGGGGGGCGCCAGAGCCGTGCAGGCCAGGTCGGGCGACAGGCCGTGCTTGCGGATCAACAGGTCGAGCATATAGGCCACGACCTCGGTGTCGGTCAGCATGGTGCAGAGATACCCGTACATCTCCAGGTAACGCTTGTTGATGCCGTAGGATGATATCTCGCCGTTGTGGACGATGGACCAGTCCAGCAGGGTAAAGGGATGCGCCCCGCCCCACCAGCCCGGGGTATTGGTCGGGAAACGGTTGTGGGCGGTCCAGATATGGCCGCTATACTCCTCCAGCCGGAAGAACTCGGCGATATCTTCGGGGAAGCCGACCCCCTTAAAGGCGCCCATGTTCTTGCCCGATGAAACAACAAACGCCCCGTCGATCTCATGATTGATGGCCATGACATGCCTGACGATGAGGTCCTCGACTGTTAGGCCCTGGTATTCAATCGCTTCCCTGTATTCATCCGTCTCCAGGGGTGCGGCGAAATAACGCTTGAAGACCGGCGGATTGGCTATGGCCTTGGTGTGGCGGGTCGGGATATCCTCCTGCTGCTCGATGAAAAAGTTGGCCTCCAGGTATTCCTCGGTCAATTGCTGGGCCATGGCATTTTCATACATCAGGTGGAAGGCGTAGAACTCGCTGTAGTCGGGGTAGATGCCGTAGGCGCCAAAGCCGCCGCCGAGACCATTGCCGCGGTCGTGCATCAGCGAGATGGACTTGATGATCACCGCCCCCTCGACCCGCTTTCCTTTTTTGGAGACAAAGCCGGTCAGGCCGCAGTTGGAGATGTCTTTTTCAAAGATGTGGGTTGGCTGTGGTTTCATGTTTGTTCCCTTTTAGAGGAGCCCCTCTGAGTGGTTGCCCCGATTGAGCGGCCGCACGGGGCCGACCCTGCATGTCTAGTGTTCTGCCGCTGCAACGGGCCGGCCATTGTCGACCGCCTTGCCCTGCGGTCCGAAGAGCCTGCTCCTGATCTCCCGCGAGAGGTTGATGAAACCGAACTCGGGCACCAGCAGGCTCTCCTTGAAGGGGGCCATGTCGACCTTTTCCCTGATCAATCCGGCAAAGATGCCGGCCCGGTCCACGTTGCCCACCAGCACGGCACCCACCAGGCGGTCGCTTTGCAGCACGATCTTGCGGTACTGGTAGTTCTGGATATCCTGAAAGGTATGAATCTCATATTCGCTCGGGTCTTTCGGATTGGTCACCCCCATGGAGATGGTGGAGACCTTGAAAAACTCGATGGAGTTCATGGCCAGACCGCCTTCGTACCGCTTGTCCCCCCCGGCCATGGCCGCGCCGGCGATGTCGCCCTGGATATAGGCATCGGGCCAGATCGGCATGGGGTTTTTCTGATCGCTGAAGAAATCGGCCGCCTCGGCCACATCGCCGGCCGAATATACGTCCTTCAGCGTGGTCTGCATGGTGTTGTCCACCACGATGCCGCGGTTGACCTCGACGCCGCTCCCCTTGAGAAAGCCGGCTGCCGGACGGACGCCGATGGCCACGACAACCGTGTCGCACGGGATGAAATCGCCCGATTTCAGGGTCACACCGCTGATCTCGCCACCCTCCCCTTCGATGCGGATGACCGTATCCTCGGTAATGACGTCGATACCGTTGGCCTTCATCTTGCGGGCAACGATCTTTCCGGCCGGTCGGTCAAAGGCCGAGGAAAGCACCCGGTCAGCCAGCTCCACCACGGTAACGCTCTTGTCGAGCAGGTTCAGCCCTTCGGCCGCCTTCAGGCCGATCAGGCCGCCGCCGATGACCACGGCCCGGCTGATGTCGGAGGAAATTCCCTTCAGTTTTGCCGCGTCGTCCCAGGTGGT
>JAATGX010000089.1 GCA_015688915.1 Desulfuromonadales bacterium | reverse complement strand
CTCCTGCTGCCGGATGCCGATCAACAGGGCGCCTACCGGGTTGCGGAGCGGATCCGGCGGCAGGCGGCGTCCCTGACGTTCCGGGGGCCGGACGACCTGTTCTCCTGTACGGTCAGCATTGCCGGAGTGCCGCTATCCGGCGATTACAGAAATCTGGAGCAACTGTTCCGGGAGGGGCAGCGTCTGCTGCGCCAGCAGCCGCTGGTGTGCGACCGGATTGTCGGCTTCCGGGAAGTTCCGATACCATTTCCGGCGGAGGGAAGCGATCATGGAGCAGTATAAGGATTTGTCGGTGTTGTTCGTAGAGGACGACCCGTCCTTCAGAAACTGGTTTGCCGATGTGGTGGGAGACCGGTTCGGGGAGCTGCGCACGGCGGGAAACGGCGAACAGGCCCTGGCGGCCTACCATGAACACCCCTGCGACCTGCTGATCACCGATCTCATCATGCCCGGCATGGACGGCTTGGCCCTTTGCCGCGCCATTCGCGGCCATGCACCGGATATGCCGATCGTGCTCACCTCCGCCTCACTCAGCCGCACGATGCTGGTGGAGAGCATGAACGTGGGGGTCGACGGGTATATTCTGAAACCGATCGACATGGAGATGGTGAATTCCGTGCTGAAGCAGACCGTCAATCGGCTGCGCCTGCGTCGGCAGAGTGTCGAGGCCGCCCGTTTCTGGCGGCAGACCTTTGACGCCGTGCCCAATATGATCGCGGTTCTCGATCGGGATTTCAAGGTGCTGCGACTGAATCGGGCCGCTCAACAACAACTTGCGGTCGAGGAAAACGATGTGATCGGCACGGACTACCGCACGTTGATCCGCGGGGAGAATCACGGCCTCTGCTGCGATGCCCGCGATACCGGCGGCCATGCCGACGAGGCACCGGTGGAGTTGCTGGGGGGCTACTACCAGGTAACCGTCTCCCCCCTGAGGGATATCCGGGGAGATGTGATGGGGGCGGTCCACGTGGCCCATGACGTGACGGAACTGAAGCGCACCGAGGAGGCCCTGCGCTACACCAGCACCCACGACCAGTTGACCGGACTGTTCAACCGGGCGTATTTCGATGCCGAACTGGCACGGGTGGCCCAGGGTCGGCACTATCCGGTCAGCATCGTGATTGCCGACGTTGACGGATTGAAACGCATCAACGACACGTTCGGCCATGCAGAGGGAGATCGGATCATCAGGCAGGCGGCCCGGGCGCTTCAGCAGGCTTTCCGGGGAGATGACGTCGTGGCCCGCATCGGCGGGGATGAATTCGCGGCCATCCTGCAAAACACGGACGCCGCGGTCGTAGCGGAAGCCATCGCCCGCATACGGCACGGTCAGGCCGGTATCAATGGGAAAAACAAAGGGTACGGGCTGAGCATGTCCCTGGGCAACGCCACGGCTGACCGGAGTGACCAACTGGACGAAGCCTTGAAGCTGGCGGACTCCAAGATGTACGACCACAAATTCCGGCGGTCATCCGCCGGTATATGACGCAGCCTGGCCGGCCGGCCAGAGCGGCAGGCTGGCCGCATCCCATTTCACCGGACGGTTCTGCAGGAACAGCGCAATGGCCGAACCGTAATCCCCTAGTTCCAGGTACAGTCCCGCCATGGCGGGAATCCGAGCTTCCAGTTCCGACCATGAGCTTACATCAGAAAGTAAATCCAGAAGCATCGGACCACCTTTTGTGGAAATTCCATGAAAAACGATGACAAAACAAACGAAATATCATTCAATCCGAAAGATAGTCCCTGGCTGTGACAATTTGCAAGGGGAATGGAAGGCTTGTAATGCTCAACAGGTCCTTGTCGCCGGTCACCAGAATGTCGGCACGGGCGGCATGGCAGCAATCCAGCAGCATGTCATCCTTTGGATCCCGGCAGATTTGAAAACGCTTTCGGGTTACAACAGGCAGCGCGCGAGACACAAAGGCCGCCATGCCCGCTATCAGCGATTGGTACTGTTCATGATTGATTTTACCTGATTTGAAAAGGGCTACCGGTGTGGTTCGGTATTCTTTGAGCAGTGGGCGGGAAACGAGGATATTCGCTTCGCGAAAGGCCTTGGCAACGGCTTTGGCGGGCGCGCCGCCAAAGGCGAATGCGGATATGAGAATGCCGGTGTCAACGACTATGTTAAGCCTGGGCTTCGTGGGCTTTATTCCGGATGCGGCTGACAGCCTGCTCAATGTCACTTGTTTTCAACGTGGTCTTCCTGAACGCTTGCCGTGCCACGTTAAAAGCTGCATCCAGGCGTTCTTCCGGTGACAGCACCGACAAGATAAATTCCTCTGGTTTTATTTTTCCAGCCTGTGTTCCCATTTCAGCCTCACTTTGCAGCAGAGTTATATTCTCAATTTAAGCAGTTACCACATTAAAGTCAATCATACAGCACAGCTCGAATAGTTACTTCAGCCCGTACAACTGCCGGTAGGTGGCGGCCGAGGCATAGACCTTCTTGACGTAGTCCCGCGTCTCCTGATAGGGGATGCTTTCGATGAACTCGTCCTTCTTCAGCCCTTTCAGGTTCTTCCGCCAGCGTTCAACCGCGGCCGCGCCGGCATTGTAGGCGGCAATCGCATAAACGGCGTCCCCGTCGTATCCCTTCAGCAAATCCCGCAGATGCTTGGTTCCCACTCGGATATTGTACTCCGGGATCGTCAGTCGCAGCGGATTGAACGGCCCCTTCTCCCGCGCCGTGGCCTTGGCGGTATCGGGCATGAGCTGCATCAAGCCGATGGCGCCCGCGGGGGATCTGACCGCGGGAGAAAAACCGCTCTCGGCGCGGATCAGGGCATAGACCAGCGCCTCGGAAAGCTCATTGGCCGAGGCGTACTGGCTCACCGGACCGGAGTAGGCCAGGGGGTAGCCGGCCGTCCAGAGCGGCAGGCTGGCCGTATCCCATTTCACCGGACGGTTCTGCAGGAACAACGCAATGGCCGAGCCGTAATCCCCCAGTTCCAGGTACAGTCTCGCCATGGCGGGGAACGGCGCCCCTTTGTCGCCCATTTTCCTGCGGGCCGCCGCCATCTCGGTGCGCGCCTCCTCCAGCATCCCCAACGAAGCAAGCAATCGGGGCTTTTCAAAACCGGATGCCAGCGGCAGTTCGGCCACGGCATTGCGGCGCCCCAACGGCTCGCGCACATCCCTGATCCCCTTCTGCCCACGGTACCAGGCGGCATAGAATCCGGCCGGATACTCGTCCAGCAGTGTGCGGTACCAGCCGGCGGCATCGGCGCTGCCGGCGTTCTCCAGGGACCGCGCCAGCCAATAGAGCGCCTTTTCACGCACATTCTCGTCCTTCAGCAGCCCCTTGAAGGCATCGGCCGCAAGCGTGTAGTCGGCACCCAGGTAGCGGCACCAGGCCCCTTCCCAGGCGGCTCGCGGGGCAAGACGGGAATCGGGATGCCCCTTGATGACCAGTTCGCAAATACGCGCCGATTCGGCAAAGCTGCCAAGACTCTTGCGCAGCCCGGCAGCCTCCATCAGGGCATCATCGGCAAACTCCTGCTTCCTGCCTTCGCCGGCCAGGTCCATGAACATTTCAAAGGCCCGCTCATACTGTTCCTCCCGCTCCAGGGTCTTGGCCAGCCAGAAACGCGCCTCGGACCGGATGCCCGCCACCCTGCCGGCGGCGGCCCTGGTCAGGCTCTTCTCCGCCTGCTTGAAGTTCCTCTGCCGATACCGGTTCAGGCCGGTGCGCAGGTCAACCCTGGCGACAAAAGCCGCCGATTGTCCCTCCAGAGGAATGGATTGGAGCGTTTGCAGCGAAAGGGTGAACTCATTCTGGGCATACAACGCGGCTGCCCGCCTGAGCAGTTCTTCCGGGGTGTATGGACCGCTGGCGACACCGGCCTTTCCCAGTTCCGTGAGCCGTTCCTGGGATTTTTTCGCCTGGGGCGAGGCCGGGTTGTTCAGCCAGATGGTGCGATACATTTGAGCGGCGCCGCTTTTGTCGCCCGTTTCCTCCCGGCTGCGAGCCGACTGGAACAGGGCATCCACGGCGTCGGCGCCGGCCGGATATTTTTCGACAAAGGCCAGGTAGTGCCTGAGCGCACCCTTGTAATCACCGGCTTCGAAGAAGATATCGGCAAAGAGTTTTTCCGACCGGCGCACCAATGGCGAAGCCGGATAGTTCTTCTGGATGGAAAAGGCCTTTGCGGCGGCCTCGGTGTATTTCTTGACCTTCAGGAGCGCCTCGGCCTGGTACAACGCGGCATAATCGCCGATCAGCGGCAATTTCCGTTCAACATCCGCAAGCAAGCCGATCGCCTCGTCCGGATTTCCCTGCCGCAATGCGGCCACGCCGAGCAGGAAGGTGCGCTTGGGCGATTCGGGCGCCT
>JAATGX010000157.1 GCA_015688915.1 Desulfuromonadales bacterium | reverse complement strand
TCTTTTGTTTCCGGCCGGACCGAATACAAACGGCCAACCCGGATCGCAAATTCCTTTGTTCAATCTCTCAAGTCCGTCCTCTCATAATTCATAATTCAACCTTCATAATTGGGAACCTCGCCAGAGGACCTCGCCAGGGTCCGTATTGCTTTGTTGCTTTAACGGTAATACAGCTTTTCAGCAAGTTGTTCTCCCGACAAAGACCGCTTCACAGAAAAACCCGATAATCGATATTCAGTGCAGCGGCCAGCTTCCTTGCCGTCTCCTTGCCGATGGGACGCTTACCGTTTTCCATTTCGCTCAGGTGGTGCTGGGCAATGCCCGTCAGTTCGGCAAGCTGCTTCTGGGTCAGTCCTTCCTTGCCGCGACCGCCACGGATAGCAACGCCACCGCTGTTCCATGAAAGTTCCGGCGACAGCTCTTCGATACCATAAAGTTCCTTTTCTTCCAGTTCCCACTCGGTAACATCACTAACCTTAAGGGCTTGCGCCATGCGACGCAACTTGATTACATTCGCCGGGGTACCCCTGAAACGGACTTCCACCTGCTTTTCAGTAGGGCGCTTTTTCGTGAGTGCCTGCATATGTCACCTCCACAAATCTGATCTGTCCTTTGTTCTCACGCCATACAACAACATATGTCGGTTGGCCTTTCTTGACATGGCAATGATGCCCGGTATCCGATAGCTTGGAGTAGTTAGGCCAGTTGCCGCGTACCGGGCCTCCGATCCGGATTTCCATTGTCAGAGTATCAATGTTGTCGCGTATGGCCTTGGGCAGTTTCTTGTATTGCTTAGCCGCCTTGCTTGTGAACTTCACTGTCCATGCCATGATTCACCATATCCCATACAGTGGTATATTGTCAATATCAAGCAGCAACAGAGGAGACGCAGTAAGCACCCTTGGCAGGATCGAATACAAACGGACAACCCGGATCGCAAATTCCTTCGTTCGATCTCTCAAGTCCGTCCTCTCATAATTCATAATTCAACCCTCATAATTGCACTTTTCACCCGCGCAACGCCCTCATCACCGCTTCCGGTTCACGGTCGATCACCTGTAACAGTATCCGCGCCGGCCCTTCGGGATGCCGGACACCCTGTTCCCAGTTACGCACCGTTCTGGCGCTCAAACCGAACAAGGCGGCAAACCGGTCCTGAGACAACCCGAGCTTCTCCCGCAGATGGGTGATATCCACATCTGCAACCCTCACTTGATGCGCCGCGCCTCTCGAAGTATCGCCATCCGCATACGCAAGGGCATCTTCCAAGCCTGCCATGATCTTTTCGAATGCTATCCGTGCCATGTTCTTATTCTCCGTATTTGCGGGCCAGCATCTTGGCCGCATTCCCCAGCATGTTCGTTTCCGCCCGGGTCAGATTCGCCCGGTCGTTTTTGGCGAATACGGCCAGCAGGAAGATCGGAACCCGTTCGTTGTGATAATAGTAGATGATCCGCGCGCCACCGCTTTTTCCCTTGCCACCGATAGCAAAACGGACCTTGCGGATGCCTCCGCCGCCCTGAATAAGATCACCGCATTCAGGATTTGCGGCAATCATGTTTATTGCCTCGGCCCGCTATGCAAGCCTTTGCGTCTGCCATAAAGGAGGCGGTTTCCACAACGGTAATCAGCAGTGACTTCATGACATATTATACCTCAATGGGTCATATTTACAATGAAAATAAGAACCGCTAATAACATCTCAACCTGAGTACAAAAAAACCGCCCAACCGGCCTTCTACCCGGTTCAGCGGCCTCTATAATCGTCCGATTCTTCCATCCGTTTCATCCCCGCTCCATTGCATATATAACGCCCTCGCTTAACAAGACGGCATAACCTTTGCTCGGTTTCACTTTCATGTATCGATCTTGGTGTTTTTATGATCGTTCAGTTTCTGTGCATCAATAACACCGGAAAGCTTGGCAACCAACGGTGTTGTCTGTCTCGACACATCATATTTTACCTTGGAACGCCCCGCACGATAAGGGGTATCACCCTCGGCAACATGCACTCCGGACGACACATTATCCGTCTCGAACACCACGCGCACACGTGCATGCAGCGCCTCTGCCACACGGCGCAACATGCTGAGGGAATGCCCTTCATAACCGGACGACTCCAGACGACTGACCTGCTGCTGGGACGTCTTGAGCAGCTTGGCCAACTCTTTCTGCGACAGCCCTGCCCGACGGCGCAGATTGGCTATCTGCAAGGCGACGTCCCATGCCTCGCCGGCCCGCTCGAAATGGGCGGCAAAGTCCGGATCCTGCATCTGCTGTTCAAGGTAGCTGTCAAAGTTCGTTTTCTTCATGACACGTTCCTTCGTTGCCAGTCGCGCATCCGTTCCACGGCCGTCTTCACGTCATGCAGGGCAATGGCCTGCCCTTTGTTGCGAATGCCGTGTACGGCAATGATCCGCCGACCTTTCATAAAAAACCAGAGAATACGGCTGTTGAGCTTGCCCACATGGCGCAGTTCAAACAATCCGTCACCAAGCGACTTGCAGAGCGGTTCCCGATGATACTGGCGATTGCGCAACTTTGCCAAACCGGCAAGCACCGCTGCAAAGTCACCGGGATCGCTCTTCTTGAGTTCATCAAGAAACTCCCGGACCGGACAACCTCCGCCTTCCGACTCATAAAACTCTACTATGAAGTCCATATCAACTCAACATCAAATTTGATGTAATACATAACTTCGAGGCAGCATCGGTTTAAACGCGGGCACGTACCCACACTCCGGGAAATACCGAATCTCTGGTTTACCCGATCCCAGCCAGCTCCAGCCGCTGCCCCCAGCGGCGCAGCAACTCCTCCCGCAGTGCGGCGTGAACCGGCGCTGACAGGTCCGGGTCCCCCTCCAGCAGCCCGAACGCCGCCTGGCGGGCCTGCTCCAGGAGGCCGGCGTCCCGCAGGATGTTGGCAACCCGGAAATCGGGCATGCCGGACTGGCGGGTGCCGAGGAAATCGCCCGGCCCCCGGATCTCCAGGTCGGCCTCGGCAATGCGGAAGCCGTCCGTGGTTGACTCCATCACCCGGAGCCGCTTCTCCCCATCCTCGGACAGCTTGCCCGGCGTCAGCAGGATACAGCGGGATTGGGCCGCGCCCCGCCCCACCCTGCCCCGCAACTGGTGCAACTGGGACAGACCGAAACGCTCGGCATGCTCGATGACCATGACCGTGGCGTTGGGCACGTCGATCCCCACCTCGATCACCGTGGTGGAGACCAGGATGTCCAGGTCCCGGGCCTTGAAGGAGCCCATGACCGACTCCTTCTCCTCCGGGCTCATGCGGCCGTGCAGCAGGCCGATGCGCAGGTCCGGGAAGACCGTCTCCCGCAGCTGGTCGACCATCTGGGAGGCTGCCTTCAGGTCAGACTTCTCGGTCTCCTCCACCAGGGGGTAGATGACGTAGGCCTGGCGCCCCTTCCCTACCTCCTCGCGGATGATCCCGTACACCTGGGAGCGGCGCGACTCGAAGCAGATGCGCGTCTCCACCGGTGTCCTGCCCGGCGGCAGCTCGTCGATCACGGATAGGGAAAGGTCGCCGAACAGGGTCATGGCCAGGGTGCGGGGGATCGGGGTGGCGGTCATGACCAGGATATCCGGGTTTCCCCCCTTTTTCCTGAGGATGCCGCGCTGGAGCACGCCGAAGCGGTGCTGCTCGTCGATGATCCCCAGCCCCAGGCGGCTGAACTCCACCTTGTCCTGGATCACGGCATGGGTGCCGATGACGATGTGGGCGCTGCCGTCCGCAACCCTGGCCAACGCCTCGCTCTTGGCCTTCCCCTTCATGCCCGAGGTGACCAGACAGGTTTCTATGCCCAACTCGGCACACCAGCGGTGCATGGTGCGCCAGTGCTGCTCGGCCAGGATCTCGGTGCGGGCCATGACCGCCACCTGGTAACCGTTTTCCACGGCCAGAAGCGCCGCCATGAGCGCCACCAGGGTCTTGCCGCTCCCCACGTCCCCCTGCACCAACCGGTGCATGGGGTGCGGCGCCATCATGTCGTTCTTGATCTCGGTCAGCACCCGGCGCTGGGCAGCGGTCAGTTCAAAGGGGAGTAATTTTGCCAGTTCCTTGGTATAGCGGTGGGAAACCTGAAAGGCGATCCCCTGCTCCAGGGTCACCCCCTGCCGTTTCAGGGCCAGCCCCAGTTCCCAGAAGAAGAACTCGTCAAAGGCCAGGGCCCGGTGCCACGGGGTGCGCCCCTCGTTGAGGTCGTCGATTTTCAGCTCCACCGGCGGCAGGTGCACGGTGCGCAGGGAATCGGCCAGGCCGGGCAGGTGGAGCGGCTCCAGAAGTGCGGTGGGGATCAGTTCCCGGATGGAGGGGACGAACAGGTCCACCACCTCCTTCATGACCTTTCGCATGACCTTCTGGCTCAGCCCCTCGGTCAGGGGGTAGACCGGCACGATGCGGCCGAAGTTCACCGGGTCGGCGGCCAGGATCTCCTCAACCCCTTGCCCTTCGGCCAGCCACTCCACATCCGGGTGATGCACCTCGCGCTGGTGGCCGAACTGGGAGATCTCGCCGGTGAACACCCCGCTCCGGCCCGGTTTCCAGACCCGCTTCATGAAGGTCGGATTGCTGTTGAACCACTTGAGGGTCACGCTGCCGCTTACATCGGCCACCATTGCCTCGAAGAAGCGCCGTCCCCCTTTGGTGGCCCTCATGTCCGCGGAAACGACCGCGCCGCTGAAGACCTCGGTGCAGCCGGGCCGCAGCCGCGCAATGGGCCGCACCTCGCGCCGGTCCTCGTAGCGGTGCGGCAGCAGGTACAGGGCATCCTCGACCGTATTCACCCCCCGCTTGACGAGCAGTTCCGAGAGTTTCGGCCCCACCCCCCTGATGAACTGCATCAGGGTCTGGAGGTTCTTGCGGGCTATGGTGTCTTCCAGTGGTTTGAAATCGCCGGCAGGAGGATCGGGGTGGGGGTCAGGAGAGGGCGTTGCGCGAACGACCATCGTCCCACCCTCCCCTTCTTCGATGGCAACGGCGTCTCCCGGCTTGAGTCCGAGGCGCTCCATGAGGTCAGGGGGGATGGCGATGGCGCTGTTTTCGGAGATGGTTACGATGGGCATGAGATGGCGGGGTGTCCCACAAGTTGTGGTAATGACTTTCCAAGGGCATCTGCCTCGGCTTGGATCAAAGCCGGTCAGGCCACGGCCGCGTTCAGATCCTTTACCAGCGCATCGGCATCGATACCATGGGCATTGGCCCCCTGCTCCAAGCTTTCGTTCTGGGCGCCCATGCAGCCGATGCACCCCAGATTGTACTTCTGCAGCACCTTGACCGATTCTGGGTAGGTGCGCATCACTTCAAAAAAGGTCATGTCCTTCGTGATCCTGTCTGCCATGGTGGAATTGCCTCCGGTTTTTAGGGATTTGAAAAAAGCTCCCGATGCAAGGCTTGCGAATTCTGAGGAGTGAGGCGTATGTGTAATACGCCGCAGCGACGAAGGATGAGCGTAACGCCGCAGATGGACTTTTTTCGAATTCCTTTACTCGTACTTGATGTCGATGATCTCGTATTCCTTGGTCCCCGCCGGAACCGTGACCTTCACCGTGTCGTCCAGCTTGTGGCCGATCAACGCCTTGCCCACCGGCGAGGTGCAGGAGATCTTGCCCAGCTTGATGTCGGCCTCGTCCTCACCGACGATCCGGTAGGTGACCTCTTCTTCCGACGCGGTGTCATAGAGGGTTACGTATGAACCGAACACCACCTTGTCGGGATTCATGCCGGTCAGGTCAACCACATGGGCGCGGGCCAGTTTGCCGTTGATCTCCTGTATGCGCCCCTCGATGAAGCCCTGGCGGTTTTTGGCGGCGTCGTATTCGGCGTTTTCCGAAAGGTCGCCGTGGGCACGGGCCTCGGCAATGTCCTGAATCACCTTGGGACGTTCCTCGCGAATCAGGCGTTTGAGTTCTTCCTGCAACGCCTCGTGGCTCTCTTTTGTCAACGGTATGGAATGGGACATCTACAGTGTGCTCCTCTACGAATTTGTTATGCCAGATAATCCTGCAACGCCTTCACGCTCAAATCATGTTCCTTGAGGGCGATGATGCCGTCCACCGCCGCCCTGGCGCCGGCTGTGGTGGTGTAGTAGGCAATGCCGTGCATCAGCGCTTCGCGGCGGATGGAAAAGGAATCGGCCACGGCCTGGGCTCCCTGGGTGGTGTTGACCACCAGGCTGATCTCGCCGTTCTTGATGGCGTCCACCACATGGGGTCTTCCTTCCATCACCTTGTTGAGACGCCGGACCGGTATCCCCTTCTCTTCCAGAAACGAGGCCGTACCGCCGGTGGCCAGGATGCCGAAACCGGCTTTATACAATTTTTCCACTGCATTTACAACATGTTTCTTATCGGCGTCCCGCACGCTGATAAAGGCGTTGCCGGTGAGCGGCATTTTGACGTTGGCCCCCAACTGGGACTTGGCGAATGCCTCGGCAAAGGTGTCGCCGATTCCCATGACCTCGCCGGTGGACTTCATCTCCGGCCCCAGGATGGTGTCCACGCCGGGGAATTTGACAAAGGGGAAGACCGCCTCCTTTACCGACATGTGTTTCGGCACGATGTCGTCGGTGACGCCCAACTCCTTCAGACTCTTGCCGGCCATGACCCGGGCCGCGATCTTGGCCAGGGGCCGTCCCGTGGCCTTGGAGACGAACGGTGCCGTGCGCGAGGCCCGGGGGTTGACCTCCAGAATATAGATGTCGCTGTCCTTGATGGCATATTGCACGTTCATCAGGCCTTTGACGTTCAGCTCCAGGGCCATCAGCACGGTCTGGCGCCGGATCTCGGCAATCTGTTCAGGGGAGATGGAATAGGGGGGAAGCGAACAAGCCGAGTCGCCGGAATGGATGCCGGCCTCCTCGATGTGCTCCATGATCCCGCCCATGACCACGTCCGTGCCGTCGCACAGGGCATCCACGTCGATCTCGATGGCCTCGTCCAGGAACTTGTCCACCAGGATCGGATGCTCGGGCGAGGCCTGCACGGCGGTGGTCATGTAGCGCCGCAGGTTGTCGGCGTCATAGACGATCTCCATGGCCCGGCCCCCCAGGACATAGGAGGGGCGCACAACCACCGGATAGCCGATGCGGTCCGCCACCTTCTCGGCCTCTTCGAAGGAGCGGGCCGTGCCGTTCTCCGGCTGGCGCAGTCCCAGTTTGTGCAGCATCTCCTGGAAACGCTCCCGGTCCTCGGCCCGGTCGATGGCGTCCGGCGAGGTGCCGATGATCGGCACGCCGGCCCGTTCCAGGGCCACAGCCAGTTTGAGCGGTGTCTGGCCGCCGAACTGGACGATCACCCCCACCGGCTTCTCCTTGGCCACGATCTCCAGCACGTCCTCCAGGGTCAGCGGTTCGAAATAGAGTCGGTCCGAGGTGTCGTAGTCGGTGGAAACGGTCTCCGGGTTGCAGTTGACCATGATGGTCTCATAGCCGTCCTCGGCCAGGGCGAACACGCCATGCACGCAGCAGTAGTCGAACTCGATCCCCTGGCCGATGCGGTTCGGGCCGCCCCCCAGGATCATGATCTTTTTGCGGTCGGTCGGTTCGGCCTCGCACTCCTCCTCGTAGGTGGAGTACATGTACGGCGTGTAGGCCACGAACTCGGCGGCGCAGGTGTCCACCCGCTTGTACACCGGCCTCAGGTTCAGGGACCAGCGCAGCTCCCGCACCTCGTCCTCGGTTTTCCGCCAGAGCAGGGACAGGAACTTGTCGGAAAAACCGTACTGTTTGGCCTCCAGCAGGGCCTCACGGGAAATGGCCGCCGGACCGAGCTGCTTCAACTCCTCTTCCTTTTCGATGATCTGGCGGATGTTGTGCAGAAACCAGGGGTCGATGGCGGTGTGTTTCTGGATCTCCTTTACGGTCATGCCGCTGCGCAGGGCGTCCCCCAGGTACCAGAGACGCTCCCAGTTGGGCACGCGCAACTTTTCCAGCAGGAGCTGCTGCTCCTTGGACGTAAGCGCCCGGCGGGTCTCGCTGGACAGGTCGAACAGGCGGGAATCGAAACCGGAAACGCCGATCTCCAGTGACCGGAGCGCCTTCTGGAACGATTCCTTGAAGGTGCGGCCGATGGCCATGACCTCGCCCACGGATTTCATCTGGGTGGTCAGGATGGCATCGGCGGCCGGAAATTTTTCAAAGGTGAAGCGCGGCACCTTGGTGACCACATAGTCGATGGTCGGCTCGAAGCAGGCCGGGGTTTCCCGGGTGATGTCGTTGGTGATCTCGTCCAGGGTGTAACCGACCGCCAGCTTGGCCGCGATCTTGGCGATGGGGAAACCGGTGGCCTTGGAGGCCAGGGCCGAGGAACGGGACACGCGCGGGTTCATCTCGATCACCACCAGCCGGCCGTTTTTGGGGTTGATACCGAACTGGATGTTGGAACCGCCGGTGTCCACGCCGATCTCCCGGATGATCTTGAGGGAGGCATCCCGCAGGATCTGGTATTCCTTGTCGGTCAGGGTCTGGGCCGGGGCCACGGTGATGGTGTCGCCGGTATGGACCCCCATGGGGTCGAAGTTCTCGATGGAGCAGATGATCACCACGTTGTCGGCGGTGTCGCGCATCACCTCCAGCTCGTACTCCTTCCAGCCGATGACCGACTCCTCCACCAGGATCTCGTCCGTGGGCGAGGCATCGATGCCGGCCAGGGACATCTTTTCGTATTCCTCCATGTTGTAGGCGATGCCGCCGCCGGTGCCCCCCAGAGTGAATGACGGCCGGATGATGGCCGGGAAACCGACCTGCTTGATGACTTCCATGGCTTCCCGGTAGTTGTGGGCCAGCCCGGAGCCGGGAACGGCCAAGCCGATCTTTTCCATTGCCTGTTTGAATAACGTACGGTCCTCGGCCTTCTTGATGGCCGGCAATTTGGCGCCGATCAACTCCACGCCGAATTTGTCGAGAATTCCCATCTCGGCCACGGCCACTGCGGTGTTCAGGGCGGTCTGTCCACCCAGGGTCGGCAGCACCGCATCCGGGCGCTCCTTTTCGATGATCCTGGCCAGGATCTCCGGCGTCACCGGCTCGATATAGGTACGGTCGGCAAAGTCCGGGTCGGTCATGATGGTGGCGGGATTGCTGTTCAGCAGCACCACCTCGTACCCTTCCTCCTTCAGGGCCTTGCACGCCTGGGTTCCGGAGTAGTCGAACTCGCAGGCCTGGCCGATGACTATCGGCCCCGCTCCGATGATGAGGATTTTTTTGATGTCGGTTCTTTTAGGCATGTTGATGCAACTCCTTGTGTGTCTTTATGTATTTCGAAACCTATGGACGGGTGGTTTTTAAAAACTCCATGATACGGTCACCAAATTGCACCAGATCATCCAGTCCGGAAACAATGACCGCCTTCACGATGTCCAGGTTCACCCGCTGGTAGTCGTGGATGACGGTATTGCGGAAGTGAACCATGTTGCGCAACCTCCCTGCCAGAGGCGCGTCAATCACCTGTTTTCGCTCCAGCAGTTCGAATGATTCTCCGCTGGAAGCGGGAATCCCCATTCTGTAAGTTCTGATGAGGTGATTCGCCAAATCGATGGCCTGTTCACAGGCGCGGATCACGTTCAGTATCGCTGCATCCTGTTTTGAGAAATCAGTATCGAACCTGGCCCGGTTGCCCTGATATTCCTCGCGGGCACGCTCAATGCAGCGCTGGATGCTGGCGATTTTATTGATGACGATATCGTTCATACCCCGTAGGCCCTCCCGGTGTTCTTGAAGGCATCCAGAATCCCCTGCCGTTCCTCGTTCAGCTTCTGATAGTACGATAAAACCAAAAGCTCGAATTCATCCACGGCGTAGTTATCGGCGGAATGGATAAGCCTGCCGCCGGTTACAATCTCCTTCTGGAACACCGTTGAAACCCGGCGGATATT
>JAATGX010000239.1 GCA_015688915.1 Desulfuromonadales bacterium | reverse complement strand
GGAGACGAAAAACTCGATGAGTCGTTCTTGTTTTTCCTGGCTCAGTCGACTTTTACGCATAAGCTATCCTAGACAATTTTCGTTATCTAGGACAGCCCCTACTTTTTTGCCGGCATTCCGCAGCGCGGGGTGGATTTTTCTGAAAAAGCGGGTATGATTGTCGGCATGATAACCTCATCGCTTCTCAACAACGGCGTCCGGGTCATAACCCAGCGCGTCGAGCACATGCATACCGTCTCCATCGGCATCTGGGTCGCCAATGGCACGCGTCACGAATCCGCCGAACTCAACGGCATCGCCCACTTCATCGAACATCTGCTTTTCAAGGGAACCAAGCGGCGCACCGCACGGCAGATCTCCCTGGAGATAGACTCCATGGGGGGCATCCTGAACGCCTTCACCGGCCACGAGTATGTCTGCTACTATGCCAAGGTGCTGGCAAAATTCCTGCCGAGGGTAACGGACCTGCTGACGGACATCTTCCTGCACTCAACCTTCCCGTCCGACGAGATCGAACGGGAACGCAAGGTAATCCTGCAGGAGATCAAGATGCGGGACGACACCCCCGAAGAGTGCATTCACGACCGCTACCACCAGAATTTCTGGGAAGGCCATCCCCTGGGCTTCTCCATCCTCGGCTCGGAGAAGACCATCGAGACGCTCTCCCGCGAGGAGATCATCGATTACAAGCAGAGCCGCTACCACCCCGAGGAGATCATCATCTCGGCTGCGGGCAATGTCAGGCACGAGGAGTTGGTGCTGCTGATGGAGGGCGCCTTCTCGGCCGTGGCATCGGACTGGACCCCGCGAAGGCACGGGAACGGCGCCGGCCATTCCGGCCGGAAGATCAACCTGAGCGAGCGGGACCTGGAGCAGACGCTGATTTGCCTGGGCACCCGCGCCCTGCCCCAGGACCATCCGGACCGCTACTCCCTGTTCCTGCTCAACACCATCCTGGGGGGTGGCATGAGTTCGCGCCTGTTCCAGGAGATCCGCGAAAAAAGGGGGCTGGCCTATTCGGTCTACTCCTATGTCATCTCCCATGCGGATTCCGGGTCGCTGGTGGTATACGCCGGCACCGAACAGCACCATTGCCGCGAACTGCTCGACATCGCACTGGGCGAAATGCGCAGGGTGAAACGGGAGCCGGTGCCCCAGGACGAACTGGACTCCGCCCGCGAGCAACTCAAGGGCAAGTTGCTCATGTCGCTGGAAAGCAGCGACAACCTGATGACCAGGCTGGCCAAGAACGAGATCTACCTGCGGCGGAACCAGCCGGTGGAGGAGATCCTGGCCGGTTTCGACGCCGTGACCGTCGATGATGTCGTGAGGCTGAGCAACGACCTGTTTGACGGAACCTGCCTGCATGTGGAGGTAATGGGCAGAACCGACGGCCTCGGGGTGGATGTGGAGAGCCTGGAGTTGTAGCGGTTGCCTTTTCCGGAATGATCCTGCGCAAAAAACGGCCCTCCAAGCGAGGGCTTTTCTTTTGGCGCGGTTTTGTGGTACCGTGGCCTGCCTCTGCACGGCAAATCCGCTGAAAGGCTGCCCGATGAAACGCGAAGGACTGATCATGATCATCTCCGCCCCCTCCGGGGCGGGCAAGACCACCCTCTGCCGGGAACTCTTGAAACGTTTTCCGCACATGCGGGAATCCATCAGCTATACCACCCGCCAGCCACGCCCCGGCGAGATGCATGGCGAGGATTACTTCTTCGTGTCCCACGACGAATTCCAGCGAATGATCGCCGAGGACGCCTTTGCCGAGTGGGCCGAGGTACACGGCAACCTGTACGGCACGGCGCTCTCGACCCTGGAAAACTCACGCAAAAACGGTATCGACCTGGTATTGGACATAGACTGCCAGGGGGCTCGCCAACTCAAGGAACAGTTCGGAGGAGGAAGCTATGTCTTCATCCTCCCTCCCAGCATGGCCGAGTTGCGCCGTCGGCTGGAAAGCCGCTCCTCCGACGCACCGGAGGTGATCGAGCGCCGGATCGTGAGGGCTGCCGAGGAGATCCGGGAGGTCCGCTGGTACGATTACATCATCATCAACGACCAGCTTGAGCATGCCTTCGAGGAATTATCCGCCATCGTCATTGCCCACAGCCGCCGCACCCCCCGCATGCTGGAACAGGTTGCGAAATTGTTTGATATTTGAAGTAAAGTGGAGTAAAAATACCGCTCCATTTATAGATGTAACGGGAAGGAGTACACGTATGGCACGGGTAACTGTAGAAGATTGCCTCGATAAAGTTGAAAACCGCTTCCTCCTGGTGATGTTGGCTTCCAAGCGGGTCAAACAACTCTACAAGGGAGCCAAACCGCTGATCGACCCCAAGAACAACCGGTTGGTGGTGACCTCACTGCGTGAAATTGCAGCGTCGAAAGTCAGCTATGAGGTAGGCAAGAACAAGCGCCCCATCTAATTGTCACACAGGGTGAAATCGCGATAATTCGCGGCTTCACCCTTTTTTTGTCCTGCCTCCGCGGTATTCCAGCACCGAGTTGCAATCACTATGATCAGACTCAACGACATCCTCGACAAGGTGGCGGCGTACAACCCGACGGCGGATCTGAATCTTATCCGCAAGGCCTACGTCTATTGCGCCAAGGTGCACCAGGGGCAGACCCGCCTGTCCGGGGAGCCGTACATCATCCATCCCATGGAGGTGGCCGGCCTGCTGGCCGACCTCAAACTGGACGTCCCGAGCATCATCACCGGCTTCCTGCACGACACCATCGAGGACACCCTGGCGACCTCCGAAGAGTTGACCGCTACCTTCGGCGAGGAGGTGACGGCGCTGGTGGACGGTGTCACCAAGATCAGCAAGATCCATTTCAAGACCAAGCAGGAGAGCCAGGCCGAGAACTTCCGCAAGATGCTCCTGGCCATGGCCAACGACATACGCGTCATCCTGGTCAAACTGGCCGACCGCCTCCACAACATGCGCACCCTGGAATTCCAGCCGGAGACCAAGCAGCGCAGCATTGCCCGCGAAACCATGGACATCTACGCCCCCATCGCCAACCGGCTGGGGATTTCCTGGGTCAAGGTGGAGCTGGAGGATCTTTCCTTCCGTTACCTCAATCCCGAGATCTATTTCGACCTGGCCCGCAAGATCTCCCTCAAGAAACAGGAGCGTGAGGCGTTCGTCGAGGAGGCCAAGGCGATCATTACCGAGAAACTGGCCTTTCACGGCATCCACGGCGAGGTCTCGGGGCGGAGCAAACACCTGTTCTCCATCTGGCGCAAGATGGAGAAACGCAACGTGGAGTTCGAGGAGATCTACGACCTGATCGCCATCCGCATCCTGGTGGACGACGTGCGGGAATGCTACGAGGTGCTGGGGGTCATTCACTCGGCCTGGAAGCCGATT
>JAATGX010000262.1 GCA_015688915.1 Desulfuromonadales bacterium | reverse complement strand
TCTGTCCGCCCTGCTTGCCGACCAGGGCCGCCTCCTCGTTCTTAAGGGCGGTTTCCAGGCCGGGCAGTTCGGAATATTTCAGTTTCGAGGCCAATTCCAGGTTGTAGGCCCGTTCGGCCTGTTCGATGTCCCGGCGGGTCTTTTCGATCTGCTCCCTCAGACCCTGGATGCGTTGGATAGCCACCTTCTCGGTGTCGTAGCGGGCTCGCATGGTTGAGCCCTTTTCCCGGTCCGATGCCAATTCCCTGCGTAGCGCCTCCAGCCGCTCCCGACTGGCCGGGTCCTTCTCCTTCCTGAGGGCCGCTTCCTCGATCTCCAACTGCATCACGCGGCGGCTGATGGTGTCCAGCTCCGAGGGGAGCGAGTCTATCTCCGTGCGCAGCATGGAGCAGGCCTCATCCACTAGGTCGATGGCCTTGTCCGGCAGGAAACGCTCGGTGATATAGCGATTGGAGAGGGTGGCGGCCGCCACCAGTGCGTTGTCCTGGATCTTGACCCCGTGGTGCACCTCGAAACGCTCCCGCAGGCCGCGCAGGATGGAGATCGTGTCCTCCACCGAGGGCTGTTCCACCAGCACCGGCTGGAAACGGCGCTCCAGGGCCGCGTCCTTTTCGATATTCTGGCGGTATTCATTCAGGGTGGTGGCGCCGATGCAGTGCAACTCCCCGCGGGCCAGCATCGGCTTGAGCATGTTGCCGGCGTCCATGGCCCCTTCGGCCTTGCCGGCACCCACAATGGTGTGCAGTTCGTCGATGAACAGGATGATGCGACCAGAGGCTTCCTTGATCTCGTTCAGGACCGCCTTGAGCCGTTCCTCGAACTCGCCCCGGTACTTGGCCCCGGCGATCAGCGCACCCATGTCCAGCGCAAACACGGTCTTGTCCTTCAACCCCTCGGGCACGTCACCCCGCACGATACGCTGGGCCAACCCCTCCACGATGGCGGTCTTGCCCACGCCCGGGTCGCCGATAAGCACCGGGTTGTTCTTGGTCTTGCGGGACAGCACGCGGATCACCCGGCGCACCTCTTCGTCGCGGCCAATGACCGGGTCCAACTTGTCGCTCCGGGCCATCTTGACCAGGTCGCGGCCGTATTTTTCCAGCGCCTCGTAGCTGGCCTCCGGGTTGGCCGAGGTGACCCGCTGGTTGCCGCGCACCTCGGTCAGGGTCTTGAGGAACCGTTCCCGGTCAATGCCGGCCTGTTTGAGGATCTTGCCTGACGGGGTCTTGTCCCCCTCCCCCACCAGCGCCATCAACAGGTGTTCCACGGAGACATATTCGTCCTTGAGCCGCTTGGCCTCGTTCTCGGCCGCCACCAGAAGCCGTGAGAGGCGCTGGGAGACGTAGATCTTGCCCGGTTCGGCGCCCGGACCGGAGACGTGCGGCCTGCGCTCCAACTCGGCCTCGACCTCCTTTTGAAGCGACTCCGGGCGGATATCCATACGCGCCAGCAGGCGCGGCACCAGGCCATCGGCCTGGTCGAGCAGCGCCCACAGCAGGTGTTCGCCGTCCACCTCCACATGCCCGTAGGCAACCGCCTTGTTCTGCGCCTCGGCGAACGCCTCCTGTGATTTTTGGGTCAACCGGTTGAAATCCATGGTCAGGCTCTTTTCAATCTGGGGGAATTGATGTTGCTACCCATTAGGTAAGCACGGGCAGGAGGAATGTCAAGCAGGGGCACGGCATTGCCGGAAAAATGCGAACCCCCGCAACCCTTGCGGGTGGCGGGGGTTCCTGGTGCGTAATTGTTTCGAAAGAAGCTACGCCCCCTTGGTGATCTCCTCCAGGTTGCCGGCGATGACCGTGGCCGTGGCGGCCTGTTCTTCCGATGCCGTGGCGATCTGGGAGATGACGTTCTTGATATCGTCAATGGACTGGACGATGTTGGCCAGGGACTCCTCCACCTGGTGGGAAAGCTTTTCGCTCACCTCGGCCTCGCTCTTCCCCTTTTCGATGGACTCCACCGCCAGCAGGGTTTCGCTCTGGATCTCTCCCACCATGGAGCGGATCTGCTTGGTGGACGCCACGGTGCGTTCCG
Organism: Desulfuromonadales bacterium; assembly: GCA_015688915.1. Classification (GTDB taxonomy): domain Bacteria; phylum Desulfobacterota; class Desulfuromonadia; order Geobacterales; family Pseudopelobacteraceae; genus JACPFJ01. Next base: position 4,006 of record JAATGX010000262.1, on the reverse strand, counting down.
CCAGGCGGCGCACCTCGTCGGCCACCACGGCGAAACCGCGCCCCTGTTCACCGGCCCGGGCCGCCTCGATTGCCGCGTTCAAGGCCAGCAGGTTGGTCTGGTCGGCGATCTCGTTGATGACATTGACGATCTCGCTGATCCTCTCCGACTTGGTTCCCAGGTTACCCACGATCCCGGCTGAACTGCGGACGATCTCCGCCACCTTCTGCATCTCGTGCACCGCCTGGGTAACGATCTTCTGACCCTCGTAGGCGTTGGTGGAGACCTGGGCGGCCGAGTCCGAGGCATTGGTGGTGTTGCGGGCCACCTCATTGACCGTCATGCTCATCTCTTCCATGGCCGTGGCGATCTGCTCCACGCGCGTTTCCAGATAGTTCTTGCGCTCGATCTCCTGGTACTGATGCTCCTTCATTGTCTTTTCCGCCGTGACATCGCTCCAGCAGGCTATGAAACAGATGACCTTGGAAGGGTCCATGCTGTCCCAGATGGGATAGGCGGTGGTGCGCAGGGTGACCCCGCCGATGGGGATCTCGGCCATATGGGGCATGTTCCCGCGGGGATCACCGAAGATGCGCCTGATCCTGGCCGGGTCCTTGTGGAATTGGTGAATGGAGTTGCCGGCGGCGTTGGCCACGTCAGCCCCCCGCAGGCCGGCGTTGAGCTCGTTCCGGTGCTGGCTGAGCAGTTCCTTGGCACGCCGGTTCTGGTAAAAGACCCGGTTGTCGGGCGTCGTGTCGCAGAGCATAACGATGTTGTCCACATTGTCGAGCATCTGTTCCAGCTTGGCAATCTCAGCGGATTTCACGTCCAGTTCCCGTTTCTGCGATCCTCCGAAAAGTCCCATGAGTTCTCCCTCGTGTTTATATAAGATGCCCTATGACCTGATAACAAATTTTCGCCGTCACTTTACTATATTAAAACATTTTTGTAACCAAATTTTCCCGACCCTTGACAAACAATTGTGACAGTGCGTTAACCGGATCATTTTCTGTCTGAAAGGCGCAGAACATGATTTGTGGCCCGCCATTGTCGGCCTTGGCTGCCCGGCTTGACGGGAAGCGATTTCCCACGTATAAACAAAAACAACTTTCATTTGTACGGCAGGGGCTCGGTATGGAACATGAACAGGGGGCGGTCGTTCTGCGCAGCCTGCGGCTCAAGGTTACTCCCCGGCGGCTGGCGGTAATGAATTGTCTCGGGGAGGAACGGGCATATCTCTCCGCCGAGGAGGTCTGGCACCGGGTCAGGCCCAGGCTCGGCAGCATCGGGCTGCCCACGGTCTACCGCATCCTTGACGAATTGGCCGGTGCGCACATCGTTACCCGCATCTTTCGGTCCGACCGCAAGCAGTACTACTTTCTCTGCCCCAACCAGGAGCATCACCACCACTTCGTGTGCGATTCATGCCGGCACGTGGAGGATATGGACCTGTGCGGCCTGGACGGCATGACTCGCGAGATCGTCCGCCGTTCCGGCGGGCGCGTGCTGTCCCACATCCTCCAGGTCAACGGGTTGTGCGCCGAGTGCAGCAAGCAGAATAGGGAGATGCCATAGGTGGACGCCATGACACGCGAAATAGTCAGAACGGAGGGGCTGGCGTGCAGTTACCGCGTCGGACGGGTGCTGGAGGAGATTTCCATAACCGTCGCGGCGGGCGATTATGTGGGGATCGTGGGGCCCAACGGTTCCGGCAAGAGTACCCTGGTGCAGGCGTTGATGGGGCTGTGCACCATCAGCGCAGGCTCGGCCTCCCTGTTCGGCGTCCCCTGCGGACGCTTCACCCAATGGGGCCGGATCGGTTATCTGCCCCAGAGCCTGCGGCTGTTAAACCCCGTATTCCCGGCCACAGTAGCCGAGGCGGTCGGCCTGGGGCTGCTGTCGCTGAAACGTTTTCCCCGGAGGCTGTCGCGTCAGGATCGCGAGAAGGTGGCCGCCACGCTGGAACTGCTGGGGGTCCACGACCTCCGGGACAAGCTGATCGGCGAACTGTCCGGGGGGCAGCAGCAGCGGGCGCTGCTGGCACGTGCCCTAGTGAACGACCCGGAGCTGCTGATCCTGGACGAACCCACGGCCGCCCTGGACCCCGAGACGCGGGAACGCTTCTATCACCTGATCGCCGACCTGAACCGCTCGCGCGGCGTGACCGTGCTGCTGGTGACCCATGATGCGGGGGCCATCGGCGGACACGCAACCAAAATGCTCTATCTGGACAAGCGGGTCATCTTCTACGGCAGTTTCGACGAATTCTGCCGCTCGGACGACATGTCGACCATCTTCGGCAGCCATTCGCAGCACCTGATGTGCCACAGGCATTGAAAACCCTTCAAGCTGCCACGGAGCCGCAGAGGCTTGGAGACAATCCGTGCCTCCGCAACTCCGTGGCAAGGATGTAACGTATGAATTTCCTGGAAATACTCTCCTACGGCTTTATCCAGCGGGCGCTCCTGGCGGGCACGCTGATCGCCGTGCTCTGTTCGGTGCTCGGGGTGTTCCTGGTGCTCAGACGCATGTCGCTGATCGGCGACGGCCTGGCCCATGTCACCTTCGGCAGCGCCGCCATCGCCCTGGCCCTCAAACTCTACTCGGCCGCATCGCTCCTGGTATCGCTGCCGCTGGTGCTGTTGGCGTCCCTGGGCATCCTCAAGCTGACCGAGAAAACGCGGTTGAGCGGTGACGCCGCCATCGGCATCGTATCGTCTCTGGGGATTTCCGCCGGGATCATCCTGGCGAGTGTGGGAGGAGGGTACAACGTCGATCTGCTGAGTTATCTCTTCGGCAACATCCTCTCCATCAGCCGCGAAGAGGTCATCATCGCCGTGGGGCTGTTCTGCCTGGTACTGACGCTCCTGGCACTCTTTTTCAACGAACTCCTCGCCATTACCTTCAGCGAGGAGTTGGCAAAGACTTCCGGCATCCATACCAACATCATCAATGCCGTGCTGGTGCTCCTGACAGCCCTGTCGGTCGTCCTGGCCATGAGGTTGGTGGGCATCATGCTGATCTCGTCGCTGTTGATCCTGCCGGCCGCCTCGGCCCTGCAACTGGCCCGCAGCTTCAGGGGGTGCGTGGCCCTGGCGGCCCTCCAGGGATGTTGCTCGGTCGTGGCCGGCATCTTCGTATCGTTCATCACCAACCTGCCCACCAGCGCCACCGTGGTGATGATCAACCTGCTGCTCTTCGGCTGCACATCACTGGCACGGCGGCTCATCTCCCCTCCCGGCAGCAACTGAAACTCCTGGTCAAGATTTCAGGGGAACAGTTCGGCGTCCCGAAACGGGGTGCCTTCCCGGTCCTTTGCCGACACGGACGGTTCCCCCGCCACGGGCCAGGCGATGGCCAGGTCCGGGTCGTTCCAGGCAATGCAGCGCTCGTGTTCCGGGGCCCAGAAATCGGTGGTCAGATAGAGAAACTCGGCATGCTCCGAGGTGACGCAGAAGCCGTGGGCAAACCCCTCGGGCACCCACATCTGGCGTTTGTTTTCGGCGGACAGACGCGTGCCGAACCACTGGCCGAAGAAGGGAGAACTGCGGCGGATATCCACGGCCACGTCAAAGACCTCGCCGCTGACGACCCGCACCAGTTTGCCCTGGGGGTGCGAGATCTGGTAGTGCAGGCCGCGCAGGACACCGCCAACGGAACGGGAATGGTTGTGCTGGACGAAACGGCAGTCCAGGCCGGTCTGCTCACGCCAGACCCGCTCGTTGAAGCTTTCGAAGAAAAAGCCCCGCTCATCGCCGAACACCTTCGGTTCAATGATCAGGACATCAGGGATGGAGGAAGGGATAATTTTCATGGTTGCTCCTCTGGTAACGGTTCATATGCCGCTCTTTTCTAGCAAATAAACGGTCGATGCCGCAAGGGTTACTTTTTGGGGCTGTCCTAGATAATTAGTTGAGAGCCCCTTTAACGAGCTCTTTCAATAATGATAACTGTAGCTTAGGGTCTTGAGTGTTAAATCGCCATTCGCATTCTTTTAGAAACAGGTTGAAGTTCTCTTTTGGAATGC
>JAATGX010000114.1 GCA_015688915.1 Desulfuromonadales bacterium | reverse complement strand
TGGTCGCCGGCCCGTGGATACGGCCGGCCGGTTGTTCAACCTGCAGGTTGCGCTGGAAGACCGGTGCCCGGTGCATGTGGCCTCGCTGTCGGCCGATGTCGCCGCCTGGAAGGTGCATGGCGCGCCAGAGATCCTGCCACGCTACTACCCTGAACTGAAGAGCCGCGACTTCCTGTCCGGCGTGACCATCGGTCACAGCCGTTACTCCACCAACACCCTGCCCACGGTGCTGCGCGCCCAGCCTTTTTCGCTCCTGGGGCACAACGGCGAGATCAATACCATTGCCCGGCTGCGGGAAGAGGCCCGCATGCTGGGGATCACGCTCCCCCACGGCGGCAGCGACTCCCAGGATCTGAACCGCACCCTGGAAGGGCTGATCTGCCATTACGGCCTGACCCTGTTCGAGGCCATGGAGATGATCTTCCCGCCGGTCTTCAGCGCCATGGACCGCATGGGACCGGACCAGCGGGCCATGTATACCTGGTTCCGCCGCTTTCTGACCGCCAGCGCCCAGGGGCCGGCCGCCATTATTGCCCGTTACCGGGACCGGTGCGTGTTCAGCGTCGATGCCATGGGACTGCGCCCCCTCTGGGTGGGTGAGACCGACAAGGAGCTGTTCGCCTCGTCCGAACTCGGGGTGGTTCCCCACGAGGAGATCCTCCATGATCCCAAACCGCTGGCACCGGGAGAAAAGCTGGGGGTGCGGCTGGCGGCGGGCAAGGCGCCGCACCTCTTGCAGCACCACGAGTTGCGGCAGGAGGCATTTGCCCTGTTCCGCAAGCGGACCAACCTGGCGGCCCAGACCAGAACGCTCTCCATGGGGGCGGAGCTTGCCGGGGCCGTGCCTCCCCGGGCGCTTCCTTTCACCCGCAACGCCCGGCTGGTACGGGACAACCTGCTGTCGGCCCTGGCCTGGAAATCCACCGATGTGCAGAACCTGAAGCAGATGGCCGAAACCGGCCAGGACCCGATCGCCTCTCTGGGGTACGACGGACCGCTGGCGTCTCTCTCCCTGTCGCGGCAGAACCTGTCCGACTATTTCAAGGAGCAGGTGGCGGTTGTGACCAACCCGGCCATTGACCGGGAACGGGAGGCCGAACACTTCTCCACCAGGGTCTACATCGGCCCGCGCCCAATCCTGGGAGGCCCGCCGCAGCCGGCCCTGGAGCTGGCGTTGCCGCTGCTCCTGGGCGGTGCGCGGCTGGCCGGGGCCGAGGATGATATGGCCCTGGCCAGCCGGTTCGGCATCACCACCCTGGAGGCTGTGATAGCCTGGGCGGGCAGGGGGCGCAGCCGCGTTCTCTCCTGTACCATGGGGCGCGATGAGTCGCTGCAACAGGCCGTGGCGCGGTTGACCAGGGACGCCCTGGCAGCGGTCCGGGCCGGGGTGCGTATCCTGCTGCTGGACGACAGCGGCGCCTTTAGTCCGCAACAGGGTTTCCTCGATCCATTCCTGGCGGTGGCGGTGTTGCACAAGGCGCTCAAGGAGACGGTCGGCGACGGGGGACAGAGCCTGCGGCGCAACGCCTCGATCCTGGTCCGCTCCGGTGCCCTGCGCAACCTGCACGACCTGATCTTTGCCAAGGGCATGGGGGCTGACGCCCTCTGTCCCTACCTGATGTGGGAACAGGCCCGCGAGCACGACGGGGGTGTGGAGAAGCTGCTGGAGGTATTGGCAAAGGGGCTGGAAAAGGTCATCTCCACCATGGGCACCCACGAGATCGGCGGCTACGGCAAGTATTTCGCCACCATCGGCCTGTGCAGCCACGTAGCGACGATTTTCGAAACCCCCAACTTCTGCGGTTCCGGCAAGGGGGGGCTGACCCTGGAGCTGCTGGAGGCGGAGAACAAGAGCCGGGGCGCCGTCGCCAGGAGCAAGGAGAAGCAGCCGGTGCCGGTGCAGTTCCGTCTCTACCCGCGCATTTGGAAAATGGTGGGGCAGGTGGCCAAGATGGAGGAAACCTATGCCGACCTGTCCCGCCTGATCCAGCAGTTGGAGGCGGAACACCCCACTGCCATCCGCCACCTGGTCGACCTGCGCTACCCGGAGGAGTTGTCCGTGGACCCGGAAGAGGTGGATACCGCCATCGGCAATCACGATCTGCCGATCCTGTTCTCTGCCATGAGCTTTGGTTCCCAGGGGGAGACCCCGTTCCGCATCTATGCCGAGGCGGCCCGCCGCCTGAACATCGTCTGCATGAACGGCGAGGGGGGGGAGATCGCCGACATGATGGGCCGATACCGGAAGAACCGGGGCCAGCAGATCGCCTCGGGCCGTTTCGGGGTTTCAATGGAGTTTCTCAATTCGGCCGACTTCCTGGAGATCAAGGTCGGCCAGGGGGCCAAGCCGGGGGAGGGGGGACACCTGCCCGGTTTCAAGGTGACGCCGAAGATCGCCGCGGCCCGCCACGCCACGCCGGGGGTTTCGCTGATCTCCCCTTCCAACAACCATGATATCTACTCCATCGAGGACCTGGCACAGATCATCGAGGAGTTGCGCACCGCCAACCCGACCGCCCGCATCTCAGTCAAGGTGCCGGCCGTGGCCGGGATCGCCACCATCGCCCTGGGGATCGCCAAGGCCGGGGCCGACATCATCACCATCAGCGGCTACGACGGCGGCACCGGCGCGGCCCGGAAGCACGCCATCAAGTCTGTCGGCCTGCCCGCCGAGATCGGTGTCCGCGAGGCCCACCGCGCCCTGGTGGAGGCCGGCATGCGCGAGCGGGTCGAACTGTGGGCCGACGGCGGCGCCCGCACCGGCCGGGACGTCATCAAGTTGATGCTCCTGGGCGCAAACCGGGTCGGCTTCGGCACCATGGCCATGGTCATCATCGGCTGTACCACCTGCCGCGGCTGCCATCTGGGCACCTGCCACGTGGGGATCGCCACCCAGATCGAAACCATTGAGGAGGCCGGGCAGAAAGGGCTGAAGCGCTTTGTGCCGCGCGTACTGGAGAACGGCGTGATCTACGAAACCACGTTCTTCCGGGGCATGGCGCGGGAGATAAAGATACTCACCGCCAAGCTCGGTTTCCGGCGCACCCAGGACCTGGTGGGGCGGGCGGACCTTCTGGTCCAGACCCGCGGCCTGGAACGGCTCGACCTGTCCGACCTGCTGGCCCCGCCATCAGCCGATGCCGCCGGCAGCGTGGAGAGCGAGGTGCGCATCATCCGCAAGCCGCTCAATTACCTGACTTCGCTGATTTCAAACCTGGTGGCCGACGCCTTTGCCAAGGGGGAGGAGCGGGTACGTTATGACGACGACAGCGCCACCAGTTCGGACCGGGCCATCGGCACCCACCTGGCCGGCACCATGGTGCGCGGCTGGCGCGACGGGCGCTTCGGCGCCGACAGCGAGGCGCTCCTGCATTTCCACCGAGACTCCATCCCCGGCAACGGCCTGGGGGCCTTCACCATCCCGCACATTGCCATCCGCGTGGAAGGGGGCGCCCAGGACGGGGTGGGCAAGTCCACCCAGGGGGGCAAGATCGTTATCCTGAAGGGAGAGAACCGCAACGGCGTGCGGGTGGGGGGCTCGGTCGGCAAGGGGCTGGCCTACGGCGCCCAGGGGGGCACCTTCATCATCCAGGGTGACGCGGACAGCAGGGCCTGCATCCGCCTTTCCGGGGCCGACGTGGTGCTGGGGGGGCGCATCCGCACCCCCATCGACGACGCGCTTGGCAACATGGCTGGCCGGGCCAACCTGAAGGGCTTTGCCTGCGAATACATGACCGCCGGCAGGGTGGTGGTGCTGGGGGACCCCGGTCCCTGGCTCTGCTCGGGCATGACCGGCGGCACGCTCTACTGCCATCTGGACCGGGAGATGGGCCTTGATCGAGAGGCCCTCCGGTCCAGGCTGGCCACGGGGGCGGGGGTGGAGATCCGCGATCTGGAGGAAGAGGATGTGGCCCAGGTGGAGGGGTTGCTTGCCAAATACCACCGGGAACTGCTCCATTCCCACCAGGCGGAGGAGGCTGACTGGCTGGCCGGGGTCATGGCCCGCTGCCGTGACCGCTTCGTCAAGGTGGTGCCGGAGAAGCAGGTGATCATGCCGGCCAGCACGGAATAGGCGGGTCTATTCACTCTTCCTGAACATGAGCCGTGCGGTCGGCATCTCTCCTTCTTCCATCTCTTCTTCGAACAGGATCGTGCCGTCGTATGGTTCGAATAGGCGGTGCAGTTCGCCCCGGCCAAGCAGGTAGTCCCGGTTGTGGCCGGCCAGCAACTGCGGCGAGGCCATGATGGTGTCGAACAGCAGCAGACCGCCCGGATGGAGTGCGGCAACCTCCGCGGGGATCAGTTCCCGCAGCAGAAAATTGAAATTGATGATCAGGTCGTAGCGTTCTCCGATGTGGTAACCATCCAGGTCCACCTGCCGGAACTCAACCTCCACTCCGGCCTCGGAAGCGCGGCGCATCCCCTTGGCAATCCCCACCTCCGATATGTCCAGCGCCGTCACTCTGAACCCGTGTTGCGCCAGGAAGACGCTGTTACGTCCCTCACCGCTGGCAATGTCCAGCGCCGCCATACCCGGCGCCAGTTGCTTGACCCGCCCGATCTCCCGCGCCAGGAACGGGGAGGGGCGCTCCCCCAGAAACGAATCCTCCGAGCCGAAACGCTGATTCCACTTGATCCTGTCCGTATCCATACCGCTCCTCATCTTGTTTGCATAATTGCAAAATCAGTAAAAACCCTGTTTTGCAATTATGCAAAGAGGGTTTGTATTTGGTTGTTATCATATAACAGCTTGATATCGTGCATTATCAAAAAAGATCATAAAAGTCCTTATTGTCCTGTAACCGTCACATTCTGGTTGCGACGACCCATACAATGATTTGCAATAATGCAAAAGACATTGCCCGATAGAATATCGTATCTGAGGTAAAGGTGATGCAACATAGTGATATTTAAAGGACATGCTGTGTCAGTACCCGCTTGGCATGTTGTGTGCTGTATACACTATGAAAGTACACGAAAGGCGCGTCAATGGGAAAAACGGACATCTGCCCCTTTTATGGAAAAAACGATGACTACTGCGACGTGGGGTGCGGCTACATATCATCGCACGACGTGAACATGATCATCCGCTACTGCAGCGGTCGTCATGCGGAGTGCGTCAAATATATGGAGTTGGCCGACAGGTTCCCCGGCGAACTGGCTGACCTGGTCAAGTGTTGATTAACACCTATATCATCTGAAGAAAGGCAACGACTATGCTGTATCACCTGACGCTGAATTTCAACGGTTTCCACGCTGTTCTCGCACTGACAGTTACCATGCTGTTCATACTTATTACACTTGCAAAGGAGAAAAGAGATGAGCGAAAGAGAGCTTGAACTGCTGTCGAGAATCGAGGAACTGGAACGCCACACCTGGCGTAACAGCGCAATTCTCCGTTCGGTTGCCATGGTGGCCTTTACGGCCATAATCGGATTTATCATCGCTTCCGGGGTTGTGGGTGGCGGTCACGGCAGCCACTGGTCGGGCCCGGCCTGGAACACCATGTGGTTGTACGGCCTGTTCGCAGCCAACGCAGTGTCCATGTTCTGGACCACTCACAAGGAATAGGGGGAATACTCACATGCCGATGAAAATATCCAACGCTATCTTGCTTCTTGTGGTCTGCGTGGTCTGCGCTGCCTTCAGCATGCAGATCTTTGCTGGTCTGGACGAAATGATGGGCGACCAGTACTGGGTCATTGACCAGACACAGGGTGACCACGGCTGGTATGCCATGGGGCTGTTGCCCCACGTCAAGAAGGTGCCCAAGGACGTGGTCAAGGCGGTCAATACCGACCCCGCGGCCAAGGAAAAGTACGTCATCTATGCCCAAAGCGGCGACTTTGCCGGCAAGTCGGTCTACGGCATCTGCTTCGGCATCCCGCTGATCATGTACCTGATCTGGTTCGCCTTCATCATCGGCTTCCCGGACCGGGTTGATCCCTACCTGCTGCCGCGCAAGATCTTCACCATCGCGGTGATCATCGCCTGTTCGGTGATCGCCAACCTGTTCCTGATGCGCATTGCCGGCGATTTCGCCCGTGACCCCATGGCCCGCATCGCCAACGTGGCCGGTAACCATGCCTCGCTCCTGTTCCATAACGCCGGCATCTGGTTCGCCATCCTCTTCTCGGCCCTGGGCACCCACGGCCACTCCTTCAGCGAGGTCCAGGCCCCGGACAGCCGCAACTGGCAGACCCAGGCCAACGAGAAGTTCAACTGGATGTTTACCCTGCTGGGCGTCGTCACCGTGCTGGAAGTCGCCTTGGTGAAGAACAAACTGGCCCTGCCGGACGCGGCCGTGGACTACTCGGTCTGGATCATCTGGGTGGTGATCTTCATGCGCATGTACGGCTTCTCCCCCAAATACTGGATCAAACGCCCCACCGGCATTACCATCATGGTGGTGGGAACCCTGCTGACCCTGCCGGTGTTCTACTTACTGGAGCGTGTGACCGGCACGCTCGGCGCCGGGTTCGCCTCGCCGATCCTGGCCAAGGCCCTGGGGGCGGAGAACCAGAACATAGGCTTGTCGCTCATGGTCTCCATCTACCTTGTTTTCTGGATGGAGTTCGCCACCGCCATCCGCATGAATGGGCCGCTGAAAAAGGCCGTGGCCCGCAAGGGTTGATATCGGGGAGGAATTGACATGTCAGAAATCAAGAATAAAGGCTGGAGCGTAGTTGCCGCGGGTACGGCCATAAACCTGGCCCTGGGCGTGCTCTATGCCTGGAGCATCTTCAAGGGGGCCGTCAAGGCCTCCATCGAAAAGGGAGGGCCGGACGCCTTCCAGTGGAGCCTCTCCTCCATCAACGACCCCTATGCGGTCTGCTGCCTGGCCTTTGCCTTTGCCATGATCCTGGCCGGCAGGTGCCAGGACCGGATCGGGCCTGCCAAGACCGCCCTGATCGGCGGAGTGCTGGTGGGAGCCGGTTTTGCCTTGATGGCGTTTTCCAACTCCTACGCGGCCTGGGTGGTCGGCTTCGGACTCCTGGCCGGTTCCGGTTTCGGTTTCGGCTACTCCGCAGCCACGCCGCCGGCCCTCAAGTGGTTTTCGACTTCCAAGACCGGCCTGATCGCCGGCATCGTGGTGGCCGGCTTCGGCCTGGCACCGGTCTACATCGCGCCGCTCTCCTCCTGGCTCATCGGCGCCTTCGGCATCCAGCAGTCCATGCTGTTCCTGGGCATCGGCTTCACGGTTGTCGTCTGCGGCCTCTCCTTCGTGCTCGCCAACCCGCCCCAGGGGTATGTCCCGGCCGAACCGGCCGATCCGGGGCCGGTGGCCAAGCTGAACGCAGCCAAGCCGGCGGTTAACGCAACGGTCAGCGAGATGCTGCGCAACTACAGGTTCTACGTCCTCTGGGCCACCTTCTTCATCGGTTCCGGTGCCGGCCTGATGGTGATCGGTAGCGTGGCCGGTCTGGCCAAGAAGAGCATGGGACCCATGGCCTTCCTGGCGGTGGCCATTATGGCGATCGGCAACGCCGCGGGCCGGGTCATTGCCGGGGTGCTCTCGGACAAGATCGGCCGCCGCGCCACCCTGTTCATCATGCTCTCCTTCCAGGCGGTGATGATGTTCGCCGCCATGGCGGTGGTCAACTCGAACAGCGCCGTGCTGCTGGTGATCCTGGCCACCTTCATCGGCTTCAACTACGGTTCCAATCTCTGCCTGTTCCCCTCCTTTGCCAAGGATTACTGGGGTACAAAGAACTACGGCCTCAACTACGGCGCGCTTTTCACGGCCTGGGGCGTGGGTGGATTTGTGATGGGCAAGGTCTCCGAGATGCTCAATGCCCAGCCGGGAGGACTCTCCACGTCATTCATACTTGCCGGCACGCTCTGTGCGGTCGGCGCGGCCATGACCATCTTCCTGGCCGAGCTCAAACCGGCCACGGCCGAGGAACAGGAGCCCTCACAGTGGAAGGAATTCTGGTCCGAGTTCATGCTGGGAGCCCGGGTGTTTTCCGGCTATGAGCAGGCCCGGATACGTGTCAACCGCTAACCGTTTTTGTCGTAGCATTTACCTCCAAATGCCTCCCGGATTCAGTCCGGGGGGCATTTTTTCGTGCGGCGCACTCACCTGTGGAGATGGGGATCTTTTTCTTCCCTTGCGCCGGTCCATCGGCTGGTGTAGTTTTTGTGCATCGTTTCCCATGAGGTGAGCCCATGCACGAATCCACCGAACGTAGCGATCTGGCAGGCTATGCCTGCAAAAGTGCCCTCTCCCGCGGCAGAAAACATGCCGAGGAGTTCCGCGACAACCGGCCGGCCTTTGAGCGGGACCGGGACCGGATCATCCATTGCGCCGCCTTCCGTCGCCTGGAGTACAAGACCCAGGTGTTCGTCAACCACGAGGGGGACTACTACCGCACCCGTCTGACCCATTCCCTGGAGGTGGCCCAGATCGGCCGCGCCATTGCCCGGCGTCTGCAACTGAACGAGGAGTTGACCGAGGCCCTGGCCCTGGCCCACGACCTGGGGCATACCCCCTTCGGCCATACCGGCGAGGAGGTGCTGAACCGCCTGATGCAGGGGCATGGCGGGTTCGAGCACAACCTGCAATCATTTCGCGTAGTGGATGAGCTGGAGGAGCGCTACCCCGGTTTCGACGGACTCAACCTGACCTGGGAACTGCGGGAGGGGATCGTCAAGCATGCCAGCCCCTACGACGCGCCCTTGGAGACAATGGCCGCGTTCCTGCCCGGTGTGGTCCCCTCCATCGAGGCCCAGATCATCAACTATGCCGACGAGATCGCCTACAACAACCACGACATCGACGACGGCCTGAAATCAGGCTACATCACCATCGACATGTTGGAACGGGTGGAGTTGTGGCGGCAGGTCAGCGCCTCGGTCCGGGACAAGTATCCGGCCATCGACGACAAACGCCTGGTCTTTCAGACCATCAGCGCCCTGATCGGCCTGTTGATCGGCGACCTGTGCGCCACCATCGTCACCAATCTGGAACGGTACGGTATTGCCACCCTGGAGGACCTGCAACGGGTTAACCGCCCGGTGGTGCATTTCAGCGAGCCGGTTACTATCCAGAACATGGAGTTGAAGCGTTTCCTGTTCGACAACCTGTACCGCCATCACCGGGTGGACAAGATGCGGGTCAAGGCCGACATCTTCATCACCCGCCTGTTCGAAACCTACCTGCGCTACCCCAATCTTCTTCCCCCCAAATACCGGGCCCGCTTCGACCGCCTCGGCCTGGAGCGGGTGGTGTGCGACTACATCGCCGGCATGACCGACCGGTTTGCCCTGGATGAGTATAAGCGGCTGTTCGAGCCGTATGAGCGGGTGTGACGGAGAGATATACAGTTGTTGAGTAATTTTGCTCAGTCATTGAGTAAAATTGATTGAACTTTATTTTTAGTAGTGGTACTAGATGGTTATGAACTATCAACGTCCACTGGTATCCTCGTTATCTGCCGTGCTTTCCCGTCCTTCACCGGTTATTCATGTCATGGTCGGCCCGCGACAGGTGGGCAAGACCACTATTGCCCGCCAGATTCAGGAATCCATCGACATTCCAACGCTCTATGCGACGGCAGACAGTCCGGTTCCCCTTGATTCGGGCTGGATCGAGACCCAATGGCGCCGGGCCGTCAGCGATGCAACGGCCTCGGGATCGCCGGTGCTGCTCGTACTCGACGAGTTGCAGAAGGTGCGGGGCTGGAGTGAAACCCTCAAGCTGCTTTGGGACAACCGGCACGCCGGTCCTGAAATCCGCCTGTTGATTCTCGGTTCGTCGGCGTTGATGATGCAGGAAGGTCTGACTGAAAGCCTGGCCGGACGTTTTTTTCTGCATCGCTGCACCCACTGGGGCTATGCCGAGTGCCGCGAGACCTTTGACTGGAACCTGCAACAGTGGCTCTACTTGGCGGGTATCCGGGAGTTGTTGCCTTCATGGCACCGGAAAGCGACTGGAAGCACTACATCACGGATTCCCTGATTGAGACCGTCTTGGCGCGTGATGTTCTCCAG